>JBAQJG010000495.1:0-6645 GCA_049300145.1 Chthoniobacterales bacterium
GCACTCTTTTGCAGATGAATCCCATTGCGAAACATGCCCGCAGCGTTTCATCGTCGATCTTGATCGTCAGTTTGCTGAACAAAATCGCGCAAATGAGAAGGATCACTTCGATCACGGTAGTGAGCCGGAGACCGGTCTGATCAGCGGGCGCGATGATTCCCATCACCGCAACGAAAACGGCCGCGCCAAACAGGACGCAGATCGTCAGATAACCGATTTGCGAATGTTCGTATCGCATCACAAAAGCTCGTCTTTTCCGTGTTGTATTGGTGACTGCTGAAATTTCTCCAGCGATTTCACCAAGTTTCCCGGCAATGGCCGGACGCGATCAAAAATGCGCGGGGCCAGCGGCTTGGCCGTTGTGTAACCGGCGGCGAACATTTCGAGGCGGGCATCGAGATTATCGATGTAATGGAGCGCCATTGCCTCAGGCGTTTTCGGCGCAACCGGTGAACCAAATTCCATCTCGCCATGATGTGCGCCGATCAAATGCAAAAGATGCAGGCGAACATCCTCTGAGGCGGGTAAGAGGTCGTTCCACGTCTGCGCATTGTCGGCGCTTAACTTTCGCCACAATGCGTTCACCAGTTCGAGCCCAATGGAAATGTGCCCGACCAGTTCGCCGCGCTCATCATAATTCATGACGAATCCGTTCTCCGGCAGAGCATTCTCCCAAAGTTTTCCAGAATCGTGGAAGAGGATGCCCGCAAGGAGAAGATCGACATTCAACTGCGGATAAAGCGGCGCGATTTCCTTCGCAACCCGCATCATTTGCGCAGTGTGCTCAACCAGTCCGCCGCGCCGCGCGTGATGATAATTGCGCGCCGCAGCCGTACGCCGGAAACGATCGCCCCATTCGCTCAGAAATGCTTCGCCGAGGGCGCGCAGGCGAGGATCGACGATCGATTTCACCGTTTCCGTGATGAAATCCGAATCCGCTTTCTGTTTCGCCCGTAAATCCGGCGGACCTTGCAGCAACTCATTCCTTTCCTGCTCGATCAGCGGTCGCACCGTCCATTTGCGCGCTTCGAGGCCGTATTGCGAATGCGAATGAAACTCGCCCGTCAGCTCGATGAAATTTTCCGCCTGGAGCGAGCTGCAAGCCTTGTAGGCCGGATGATCGCTCCAAACACGCAACGTCATTCGATTGCACGCGTCGGCCAAACTCAACTCGCAATAGGGTTGTTGTTCGCGAGTCAGCTTCGGCGTCGCAGTTTCCACCTGAACATGCACGCGCGCGGTCACCGGGTCGCTTTGCGCGGCCCGGCGGATTTCGCTAAGCGTCATCAAGTTCATGTCGATCTTATCGCGACGGCACGCGGATCACATCAAGGCGTGGGAATTATTTCGCGGCTTCAATCACACCGCATGCGATTCGCGCGCCGGAATTACCGGAAGGATCGGTTTTCAGATCATCTTCCTTTTCATGAACAATGACCGATTTTCCGATAATCGAATTTGGGCCGCTCAGATCGAGTTTCCCTTTCCAAACGAGATGCCCTTTGCCGGAAGCATCGGCTTCAATGTTCCCGAAATCGCCGACGTGGCGTTCGGCCGTGTGCGGCCCGCCGTGGTGTTCGTGCATCGGATTAAAATGCCCGCCAGCTGACATCGCATCCGGCGCCGAGCAATCGCCCTTTTCGTGAATGTGGAAACCATGTTTGCCCGGCTTGAGGTTTTGAACATCAGCAGCCACTTGCACTTCGTCGCCGCTTTTTGCGAACGTCACCGTGCCAGTCACCTGACTCCCTGATTTTGGCTCCAAAGTCGCAGTCGCCTTCGTGACATCTTGCGCGTGCGCGAAGACCGCGAAAGCGCACAACACGCTTAAAGATATAATTATTGTTTTCATGCCGACACCGTACGACCCTTCTGATCGAAATAAAACTCTCAATCGAGGACGCGTTTCTCGATTCCAGCGTAAGCGTCGATGCGGCGATCGCGCAGGAATGGCCAATGTGTCCGATGTTCATTCACTCGCGCCCATTCGATCTCGGCGCTGACGATTTCCTCTCGATCAACCGAGCCCTTGGCAATGATCTCGCCGTCAGGTCCGCAAATAAAACTTTGTCCCCAAAATTCGATTCCGGGGCCGCCGGCCGGCGCTTCATGACCGACGCGATTTGCCGCGGCGACGTAACATCCATTCGCGATCGCGTGGCTGCGCTGGATTGTTTCCCACGCGGAATGTTGCGCCTTCCCGAATTCTTTCTTCTCGCTCGGATGCCAGCCGATGGCCGTCGGATAAAAAATAATTTCCGCACCGCGCAACGCCGTTAGCCGCGCGGCTTCCGGATACCACTGGTCCCAACAAATGCAGACCCCAATGTTGCCATGCTGCGCTTTCCACGCCTGAAAGCCGAGGTCGCCAGGCGTGAAATAAAACTTCTCATGATATAGCGGATCATCGGGAATGTGCATCTTGCGGTATTTGCCAAGAAATTTTCCGTCCGCGTCGATAACGGCGGCTGTGTTGTGATAAACGCCGGCGCGTCGTTTCTCGAAAAGTGATGCGATGATGACAATGCCAAGCTCGCGCGCGAGCTCACCAAGCGCGATTGTCGATCCACCGGGTACTTCTTCAGCCAGCTTGAAGTTTTCGTGATCTTCGCTCTGGCAGAAATATTGCGATCGAAAAAGTTCCGGCAGGCAAACGACCTGCCCGCCTCGTTTCGCCGCATCGCGAACGAAATCGACCGCGTGCGAGAAATTCTCTTCTGGCTCCGCACCGCATTTCATTTGAATCAGTGCGACTCGCGTCTGGCTCGGTTTCATCGGTGGATCATGCGCTCCGCGCGCGATGTCCTTCGTATCATCGCGAAGCGATCAAAAATAATGGTCTGCGACTCAGGTTAGCATCGCGCGACGGAGCGCGCGATCCACCTATTTGATCGAGTCGGCGGGGACGATCTTGATGGTTTCGATCACGACGCGCTTAGCCGGCTTGCTGTTTTCGCCCCCGCTATTCTGGCCCACAGGTGTGTCGCCGATTTTTCCGAGAACGTCGTCGCCTTTGATCAGTTTGCCGAACGTCGTGTATTCGTGATCCAGTCGCATCACCGGTGCGAGGCAGATGAAAAACTGTGAGCCGGCCGAGTCCGGGTTCGAGTCGCGCGCCATCGAGATTACACCGCGTTCGTGCGAGTGGTCATTGAACTCGGCTTTGATTTTGTAACCTGGGCCGCCGGTCCCGTAGCTATCTTCCTTTTTTGGATCTTTCGTCAGCGGATCGCCGCCCTGAATCATGAATCCTTTGACGATGCGATGAAAGATCGTGCCGTCGTAAAATCCGGAACGCGCCAGCTTCTTGAAATTCTCGATTGTTTTGGGCGCGGCATCGCTCCAGAACTGCACCACCATTTCGCCTCCGCTCGTTTTGATTACCGCTACTTCGTTGGTATTTGAATCCACAGGTTTCTTTTCCTCGCTCCGAACTTCCTTTACTCCGATAGCCAGGCCCAAGAGACAGCAAAAGAACGTAAGTTTCATATCTTGATCTTAACGTTCAACGCTCAACGTCCAACGTTCAACATCGAATGCTGAACCGTCGAAGCGTCCTTTCTTTCATTGAACATTGGATGTTCAGCGTTGAGCGTTGGGTGTTTGCTTTGGTTTATCCGCATGATATTCCTGCAGACTGCGGACCTGCACTTTGCTCTTCTGGAGTGAGCGAATTCCATTGGCACTGGCCTGCGCCGCCCGCACCGTGGTCATGATCGGGATTTTTTTTGCCAGCGCGGCGTTGCGGATCATGACCTCATGTTCGCGCGGAATTTTTCCGCTCGGCGTGTTGATGATGAAATTAATGTCGCCGTTTTTGACGCGGTCGAGCACGTTTGGCCGGCCTTCGTGAAGCTTGAAAACTTTTTTCACTTTGATTTTCGCTTTCGCCAAGGTCTCGGCCGTTCCGCTCGTTGAAATAATTCCGAAACCGAGCTTCACAAATTCGCGCGCCACCGGAATAACGGCTTCCTTGTCGCTGTCTTTGACGCTGATGAACACGTTGCCTTCTTTCGGCAGCGGCGGCGGTGCCGCCATCTGAGATTTCGCGTAGGCCAGGCCAAGATCGACATCCATTCCCATCACTTCGCCGGTCGATTTCATTTCCGGACCGAGCGCGATGTCTGTGCCTTGATAGCGTAGAAATGGGAAGACCGCTTCTTTGACGGAAAAATGTTTCGGCAAGATTTCTTTTGTAAATCCGAGCTCGCGCAAGGTTTTGCCGGTCATGACTTTGGCGGCGAGTTTGGCCAGCGGGACACCGATCGCCTTGCTCACAAATGGCACCGTGCGCGAGGCGCGCGGATTTACCTCGAGCACATAAACGTCTTCGCTCTTCACGGCGAACTGCACGTTCATCAAACCGCGGACATTGAGTTGGCGCGCCATCGCTTTCGTTGCCGATGAAATTTCTTCGAGAACTTTTTTCGACAACGAAAATGTCGGAATGACGCAGGCGCTGTCGCCGCTGTGAATCCCGGCCTCTTCGATGTGTTCCATGATCGCGCCGATCACCGTTGTCTCGCCGTCCGAAATGCAATCGACATCCACCTCGATTGCGTCTTCGAGAAAACGATCGATCAAGATCGGGCGGAAAACAGCCGTCTCGGCTGTTATGGCAGACAGGCTTCCAGCCTGTCGTTCCCCGTGACCAGTCAGCGGCCCGTCTGCCCTGACAGACGGGGCGCCTGTCTTCCGTTCGCTCACGATCTCCAGCGCGGCGCTAACATAACGTCGCAAGTCGTTCTCGTTATAGACCAGCTCCATGCCCCGTCCGCCGAGCACGAAACTTGGCCTAACGAGTATCGGGTAACCGATTCTGTTCGCTATTGTGACGGCTTCATGTTCGCTGACGGCCGAGCCGCTCGGCGTCTGGCGCAACTCCAGTTTATCGAGCATTGCTGCAAACAATTGTCGATCTTCTGCGGTTTCGATGCTCTCCGGTGGCGTGCCGAGAATCGGGACGCCGGCCGCTTTCAATCCATCGGCGAGATTGAGCGGTGTTTGTCCGCCGAACTGAACGACGACACCTTCCGGCTTTTCTTGATCGTAAATGTTGAGCACGTCCTCGAGGGTGAGCGGCTCGAAATAAAGTTTGTCGCTCGTGTCGTAATCGGTCGAAACGGTTTCCGGATTCGAGTTCACCATGATTGTTTCGAATCCGAGTTCGCGCAGCGCGAAGGCCGCGTGCACGCAGCAGTAATCGAACTCGATGCCCTGACCGATGCGGTTCGGTCCGCCGCCGAGAATCATGATCTTGGGTTTGCCGCTTTCGCGCCGCTCGTTCTCGTCGCCGTAGGTCGAATAATAGTACGGGGTGTACGCTTCGAATTCCGCCGCGCAGGTATCGACGAGGCGATAAGTCGGGAGAATGCCAGTCGATTTCCGTTGCGCGCGCACGGTTTCTTCAGTCGTGTTGTTCGCCGCCGCGAGTTGTCGATCGGAGAATCCAAGCTTTTTCGCGCGCAGCAGGGCTGCCCGGAAGACAGCCGTCCCGGCTGTCATGGCAGACAGGCTTCCAGCCGGTCGTTCCTTAAGTTGACGGGCGGGACGCCCGTCCGCCCCGCCCGGCGGGACGCCTGTCTTCCGGTCGATGCTCTCGTAGTGGTGAAGCACGCCGCCTGGAGACAAAGCAAATTCGCTTTGGTCCAGCTTCGCCTTCTGCGGATTACTTGCGATGTAATCGCGACAACCGGTAAGTGCATCCCAGTCCCGGATCACTCGATCGAAGCTCTCTTCCATCCATAGGTCGCCTTTCCGACCAAGCGCTTTGTTGATGGCGTGGGCCGAAAAACTTTTCCAGGAATGCAGGATCTCGGGAAGAGAATATCCCGGCTTTGGCTGAACGAGCGCATGCGCATGGTTTGGCATTACGACGAAGGCGTCGAGCCAGTAACGTTCGCCGTGAAAATGTCTCAGCGTGTCCCTAATTATTTCTGCCGCGCGCGCATCGCGCAGCACGCACTCGCCGTGGCCTTCGTCTAACCATTTTTCCGGGCCCTCGATGAAACGCGATTCATATTCACGGGCGGTTTTGTAATTCCACGGCTGGGGGTGAAACTTCAGCCAGGTTTCTAATTCGTCCCGCCATTGCTTCAGCAGCGCATTTGGCACTGAATCGGCAAGCCGGAAAGTCACAAAATAAGTGGCGCCCTCCTGGTGCCAATGCGGCAAATGCCGCCGTGTGATTTTGATCTCGCCGTGTTCATCAAATGCGCGGAAAACAGGCGTCTGGCCTGTTACGGCAGACAGGTCTCCAGCCTGTCGAACAGCCGGGACGGCTGTTTGCCGTGACAGCCGGAGACGGCTGTCTTCCTTCACGATCTGCTGGAGATTCCGCAAAAACCACCTGTCGATCTTCGTCAGATCAAATACTTCGTCGATCGACATCCCGTCTTGAAATGCTTGAGCGAGGTGAAAAATTCGCTCCGCATTTGGAACTGAAAGTTTCAATCGCAATGTTTCAAGATCGAGGTGTTTATCCGCGCCATCGCCGCAAAGGCCGAAACGTTTAATTTCGAGCGAGCGCAGCGCTTTTTGCAGCGCTTCTTTGAACGTCCGTCCAATCGCCATCGCTTCACCCACACTTTTCATTTGCGTCGTCAGCGTCGGATCGGCTTGCGGGAATTTTTCGAACGTGAACCG
>JBAQJG010000496.1:0-2942 GCA_049300145.1 Chthoniobacterales bacterium
CCATGCACAGCATCGCGACCGGAGATCCAAAGTTCAAAAACCGATGCAGGTTGCGCTGAAAGTGAGGCGCAATCACGCTTTCATCATACCACTTCCAAATGGCCTCCCGTGTCCCGGCTTTGATTGCCCTCACTCGCACCTCGCGTGGTACTCCCCATTCCCTCAAATGAAAGTAGGAGAGTCCTATCCCTTCTAAGCTCCTCTTCAGATTGCCTTTGCTTAAGTCTGGTCGATACATACTGATGGGATTGTATCGAATGTCCAAGACACACTGCACATTGGCGGCCAGAAGACTATCGAAGAGGTCTTTCGTCGTGCGGCCCTCATAGCCGAGTGTAAAAAAATCTGCGTTGTCTGGCGAACGGGCTTCGTTCCACAGTGCTTTACTTTCGGCGCGCACGCGACCTGACTTCGTTGGCAGTTTCAGCGGGCGTCGAGTTGGCGTAATCAAACAACGAATTCCTTCAGTTCCCAGTGGATTATGCCATCCTTCTCTCGTCGTCTAGTTAATCCAATATCCTCCTCCAAGCGGCGCACCCACTGATTATTTGGAAATGCTTGCGGCAGAGCCGCTGTGGTTCGGATTTCAGTCCACGTCAAAGGTTTACTGGCATCCTTCAAAACTCGTGCGATCTTCGACTTGAAAACGTCATAGCTTATCCGGGACTTTTTGTATGGTTGGTTCCAGAGGTGACTATGACACGCGGGACAAACGCGCGGCTGCTCTTGGGGACCGCTACGGGGAATCCATTCGTGCTGGCATCGCTCACAGCGAAAGCCCATGACCGTGATCGGAACTCGCGCCATACCGCCTTGCCCTCGTTCAAGGCGGAGGAATATCCCAAGAATGTTGATTTGTAAATATTTATGATCTAATCAACATTCGCTAAAAACTAAGCAGGTACAAAAGCTTATCCAGACAAGATCCACCTCTGGCACGCGTTTTTGCATAGTTTGGGGAGGCACTGGACGCCGAGAAGCTGGAGCGGCTTCGCCAACGAGAGGGCCGCACGAGCGACCAGCATGAGGCGCTTTTGCATCTCCGCCTGGCTATCGCGCGCCGACCGCGACGGCAGTCTCACGGCTTTCCTCAATCCCGACCTTTCGCCACCAGAGCGCACGGTGGCGCAGGTGGAGGGCTGGATTTTGGGCGTTTCCGGCTTGATCCGCGCCGGCAAAGGGCGCGATGATTCCTCAGCGCCCCGGTGCTTGCGAATCCAAGTGTGTTTAGATTACACTAAACAATATGGCAAAGACCTCGAAACCCAGTCCTTCCGCCGATCCCCGCCGCAAGCAGGCAGTGATCTATGCCCGCGTCTCCTCCAAGGAGCAGGAGAAGGAGGGCTTCTCGATCCCGGCGCAATTGAAGCTCCTCAAGGAATACGCCTCCGCCAATGGTTTCGCTGTGGCGCAGGAATATGTGGACGTGGAAACCGCCAAGCAGACCGGCCGCGCCGCTTTCGGCGAGATGGTGGCCTATCTGAAAGCGCATCCGGCCGTTCGCGTGATGCTGGTCGAGAAGACAGACCGGCTCTACCGTAACCTCAAGGACTGGGTGACGGTGGACGAGCTTGAGGTCGAAATCCATTTCCCCAAGGAAGGCGTGGTGCTGTCGCGCGAGTCGCGCTCCTCGGAAAAGTTCATGCACGGTATCAAGGTGCTGATGGCGAAGAACTACATCGACAATCTATCCGAGGAAGCGCGCAAGGGGATGCAGGAGAAGGCCGAGCAGGGCATCTGGCCGACCAGGACGCCACTCGGCTATCGCAACGTCACCGGGCCGGACGGCAAGAAGATCATCGCCACCGATCCCGCAATCGCGCCGCTGATCGCCAAGCTGTTCGAATGGTACTCGCGCGGCGACATTTCGCTAAGGGAGGCCGCCCGCAAGGTGCATGCGGCGGGCCTCGCCTATCCCAAGAGCGGCGCCAAGGTGCCGGTAAGCACCATCCACACCATCCTGCGCAACCGGCTCTATACCGGCTGGCTCGAATGGAACGGCAAGCTGATTCAGGGTCGGCACGAACCCCTTGTGTCGGTCGAACTTTGGGAGCGCGTTCAGGACGTGATCGATGGACGCTTCTCGAACAATGCCAAGCGCGGCCGGCGCGACTTCGCCTTCTCGGGTCTGATTTCGTGTAAGCGATGCGGCTGCGCGGTGGTGGGTGAGATCAAGAAGCAGCGTTACGTCTATTATCATTGCACCGGCTACGCCGATAAATGCCAGGGCAACCCAGCCTCCTGCCGCCGCAAATATGTGCGCGAGGAAGCGCTGGAGGCGCAGTTCACCGAACTGCTTGGGCAGTTGAAATTCGACAACGAGGTTCTCGAATGGGTGCGCGATGCGCTGCACGCCAGCCACGCGGACGAGCGCCGCGAGCACGAGGAAGCGATCAAGCGCCATCAGGCCGAATACAAGCGGCTGCAGGACCGGATCAACACCATGTACGTCGACAAGCTCGACGGGGTCGTCGACACCGCCTTCTTCGAGAAAATGTCGAACGAGTGGCGCGACGAGCAGAACCGCTGCCTCCGCGAGATTGAAAGGCACCAGCAGGCCGACCAGTCCTACATGGACGAGGGGGTGCAGCTTCTCGAACTCGCGCGGAACGCCCAAAAGCTGTTCGAGCAGCAAGAACCGCGCGAAAAACGCCGCCTGTTGAACTTTGTACTATCGAACTGCACCTGGGAGGACGGCGGGGTCGTCGCCACCTTCAGGCAACCATTTGATCTGTTGGCGGAAACCGCCGTGAATGCGGCGCGGACTGCGGCGAGTGAGAGGCCCGAATTGGCGAAAACTGAGATTTGGCTGGGAATGTAGGACTCGAACTCGCAAATGTCGCTTCAAAAATGCTATTTGAAAATGTCGGGCGAACTCCTTGGGTTTCCGGAACATTTTGGGACCAGAGACTTTTCGCGTGCTCGATCCGCACGGTTCCTGA
>JBAQJG010000497.1:0-11056 GCA_049300145.1 Chthoniobacterales bacterium
GCGCTGCACGTTGAAATGCGTCCGCACTCGCTCCGCGCCTGCGTTGCCCATTTGCTTTCTCAATACAGGGTCTCGGAAAAGAATTAGAATCTTCTCCCCTAATACGTGCGGGTCAGCCGGAGGAACCAAATAACCGGTCTGGCCATCAACGACTTGGTCCAGCGAACCGCCGAGAGCCGTTGCGATCACTGGCTTTCCCATGCACATCGCCTCGAGCACAACGCCACCGAAAGGCTCTGGTTGTGCCGAAGGCAATACCAAGACATCAGAAGCAGCATACGCAGGGCGTGTGTCCGGAAGTTCGCCAGTGAAGACAACGCGATGTTGCAATCCTAGCTCGTCCACCAGCATTCGTAATCGTGGCAGATGGTCCTCGCTGCCCGGCGAAGGGGCGCCGACGATGAGTACCGTAAGATCGACATTTTTTGCGCGTACGATTGCTGCCGCCTTGACGAGAAACTCCTGACCCTTGCGCACAAACTTGATCCGTCCGATGCAACTGACCACACAACTATTCGGGGGAATGTGGTAATTCTCTCGAAACTCGGCCCGAAGGCGCGCCTGATCTACCGCAAATTCTTCGATTGGAAATCCGTCGTGCACGACGACGAGCTTGGATGCCGGCGGAAATTGGTCGGCGATTGCACGCGAGACGCACACTATCATTTCCGAACATGCAAAGATGTATCGACGATACCATTTCCATAGCCCGCGGAACTCTCCGTACCAATCACGGACATGCCACACATGTGGTACGCCGGCCATGTGAGCGCTGAGCGCGGAGGATAAAATGGTTCCAACATTCGTGTGGACAAGATCGATGCGATGTCGCCGGATAATGGAACGTAGTTGCCAGGCTGCCAGTGGTATATTTAGAAGAAAAGGAATCAATCGCCACGATTTGAAAACGCGGCGAGTAATCACACTCAGGCGAGGCTGAGTAACCAGCGCTATTCCCGAGTCTTTGAGCCGCTGCACCAGTGGCCCGTCTTCAGGGAGCAACACGACCGGCTCAAAGCGCGCCCGGTCGAGCGCCCCACAAAGCCGGAGTAAGACGCGACTGGCGCCGTAAATATCGGCGCTGTTGTGAACAAAGAGAATGCGCGCTGGCGAGTCGGTCATAAAGCGGAATACATCTCACGCGTTTCTGTTTAAAATCAAACCGATGGAGGTTTGGCAGTGCGAGGCGACCCGTGCTTCGACCGTGATCCGGAGCTTAGCTGTCTCTGTCGTAAAGTAGTTGTTTATCCCAACTGCGGGTCTGAGCCTGGAAAATCAGTGTTTCCTGGCTTCCGCCCTATTTCTGGCCATTGAAACAATATAATCTAAACGAGTGCTGACGGTGTGCTGATCGAAGCTCATAAGCGCAACGGTTCGGCCTTTGTGACCAATACGGCGCCTCAATTCACTCGATAGAAGCGCCGGCTCAATCACGGCTGCTAGTTCCTCCGCCGGAGCAGTAGGGGTTGTTAGTAATGCACTTTCTCCACCGAGGAGGTATTTGCTGTTATCTCCAACGCGCGATGCGATTACCAAACGTCCTGAGGCAAGGCATTCGGAGAGTTTCGTAGATTGCCCGGATCGGCTCCAAACCGAATCGCGCCGTAGATTAATAAGAATATTGCTCGCAAAAACAGCCTCCCTAACAACGCTTAGCGGACGAAAACCATGCACTTCGATGCAATCCTCCATGTCGAGCTCTGTTATCAGTTGGTTTAGTGATCTGATTCTGTCGAATTTAGGATCTGCTCCGATTAGCGTTAACCGAAAGTTGCGTCCTCGCTGCCGAAGCAAGGCCAAAGCCTCTATAACTAATTCGATTTCGTCGTGCTCTGCAAAACCACCTGCATACAGCAAAATCGGACAGGCAGTCTCTGATTCTGGTGGGGCATGCCAGAGTTCGCAGTCGATTATAGGTGGAATTAGAAATACCGGACACCGGTTTCCATTCAACCGGCGATACTTTTTCTCGAGGTATCCTGAAATGACGATGATTGCATCTGCGAAGCGAGGGCAGACACGATCGGCAAGCCAGGAGTTCAAGCCGAATATCCGGCGCGCTAGGCCGATTCTGTGACGCGAAACGATTTCTTGACGATCGTCTTCGTAGCACTGAATGGTCGCCACATGGTTACGATTCGCCCATAATGTCAGCGGAAGAGCGTCGTAAAGAGACAAGTTGTTAAAAATTATGATATCGAGTCTGTTATCCCGTCGCATTTGCCGGAGTCGCCGTCCGATCGCAAATACTGCGCGAATTTTCATTAGTGTTGATGCGAAACCGAAGGGTCGCTCCGTCTTTTTTAGGACGTATTCGAAAGCGACTCCGTTTTCCGAGAGAACCCCGGCTGGTTGTTGTCCCGGTGTCGTGCTTAGCGCGTGCTCGACCAAAATTGTTACGTGATGATGCGCTAGACGCAACGCCCCAACCAGTGTCTTGAGACGCGAAGTGCGGCCAGTGCCTTCAGGCAAATCGGCCACCGTGACGATCGCAACCTGAAGCGGTAGCCCACGTGTTTTCACTAATGGCTCCTGAGGCACTGCGACCTAGGCAGACGCACGTAGCGGTTCAGACGCCAACCAACTCCTCGCGCATTCCTCCGTTAACGTCCGCTTCGGAGGACAGCATCGGCATTGACTTCGATTCAATCGCGTGGCGCAGTCGGAGGAAAACTGCCACGAGGGCGAATTCTTGCGGCAAGAATGTGCCGACGTGCAGCGCGCCAAACCAATAAGCAATAATCCATACTGCGAGATAAAGCGCGAGAAAGCGTAACGTCATCCCACCGGCATCGGTTCTTTGGAACGACACGCGGAATGTCCGCGCGAGAATGCGAAGATTCCAGAGGACGAAGAAAATGGTGCCGACAATCCCGAAAGTATCCAGGGTGGCGAACAACCCGTTATGAATATTTTGCACCTCAACAGTCTGCCGGTAGTCGATCGCCTTAGGATTATATGCAGACGGCTTGGCCCAGTCGCTCTTAAAGCCAAATCCGCGCCCCAGCCAGGGATGCACTGGAAAATAATCGTGTATCCAGATAGTCCATACTTGTTTTCGGAAATCGTTGGATGACGCGGCATCCCGGGCCATGTCGGCATCCCATTTTCCTGGCAGGAACGCCAGGCTGCGCTGCACCTGCTTCGGGAGTTGGAAGACGTCTGAATTTACGAACGATAGCGCAAAGAGACCAAGCGCGAGAAAAGGGAGAAACAGAACAATAGCGTACTTCAAGTCACGGATGCCAGCTGCTAAAAATCCGATCACCGTGTTTAACACCGCGGAGCGAAACCCTGAAAAGAGAACGGCCACGAATCCAATGATGAGGCAAATGAAACGATGAAGGTTCTTGGGATTTAAAATCTGCCGCAAGGGTATGGACGCTAAGACGAGGAGGATAAGAATAAACCCGAAGTTCCCGAACGAACCGACGCGGCCTGTGAGAGACTCTCCGGTGAGGGCCTCTTCAATACCAGTCACTGATACCGCGGAATAGAATGGGTATATTTTGAAGATTGAACTGGGGTAGATCGTGGTGATCACAGCGATGAGCAGATCGAACGTGGTCACGGCCAGGACTACGTAAGGAAGTTTTGCCCATACTTTCGGTTGCATTGGAATACTCTGGACGACAAAAAATGCCGCCAGGCCGACAAAGACGTTCACATAATTATGCCCGCCCCAAACGCTCGATCCGAGGAAGCGCATCCCAAAACGATCGTGCAGGCCGTGGAAGGTGAGGACCCCCATGAAGCCCGCAATCATCAACAGATCGAAACGGCTTTTCGGCATTGTCCGTGTCCGCCTCATGACCACATCTTCCACGATGAACTTCGCGACGCCCATTAGCATCAAGATTTGAAAAGGGGTAAAGGCGCCGCCCAGGATGGGAAACGTTCCACCCAGGAATGAGGACGCGATCGTCACGACCCACAAAAATCGGCCCATGAAGAACGAGATGAGAAGACCCGTGAGAATTACCGTGCCGAGGACGAGCAATTGGTAATTTTCTGTGCCGATGACCCAGCCGAGAAAGACCGCAAAAAGTAAGCCGGCGCCGCACAACAACAAAGTCTGTAATTGCTGGGTCAGTCTTGAATTGTCCATATCTTACCGGCGAAGTATAGCGCAAAAGGTTCGTTTAGGAACCTTCCTCTCTTGGGTGTGAAAGAATGGCCGCGTAGAATTCAGTAAGTTGATTCCACGCTTTCCCGGGAGAAAAGTCGATACGTGTCTTGCGCGCGAGAACAGCTCTCTCGTTTGCATCCCTCCATGGCATATTCATCAGGCAACATTTCAGTTCACTGGACAGACTGTTCACGTCCCCATCTCTGGCGAGCGAACCGAAGCCGTACTTTCGCACATATTCGCCTGGTCCAGAGTTATCGTAACACACTGGCCAGAGGCCCATAGCCAGAGCCTCCTTAAGAGCAGTAGGACCGGTATCGACATGTGTAGGGAGAAGAAAAACCGAACTCTCCTGCATTGCTTTGACTAAATCTTTAGCATTAAGAAGTCGCGAATGCCGAAAACGAGAACCTATTCCAGAACTTCTCACGAGCGCATGCATACGTTGTTCATTTTGGGGAGTCCCTCCACCGACGACATGCAGGTTCCATTCCTCTGGTGCGACTTTTGAGAAAGCCTCGATGGCTTCGCTGATTCCCTTGCGCTCCTGGATCAAACCGACAAAGAGCGCTGTTTTGTGGGTGCCACGAGTGGGCGGCGAACTGAGGAACTCGTGACGGAGCGGATGCTCGATCACCCGCTTTACTGCCGCAGGGCACAGAGGTGCAGCGCTGTCGATCGAATATTGACTCTCGGCGACGACGTTCCGCGCCTTTCTCAGGGTCAGGCGTTCGGAGATGCGTACCAGAAATATTCGGCAACTTTTCGGCGGATATTTGCCCCAAGCGTGAATGAGCCCCTGGATCCCGATTACATGGTGGAACGGGGCCAACCTACGCGCGACCAAGCCATACGAGTCTTCTGTTCCCCATCCGTGAACTAGGTCAGGTTTTAGCGCTTCAAACAGCGACCGAAAATAACTCGTATCTCGTTGAAAAAGCATCGTGGCCCGGCCGCGCCGCGGACAAGGCAGCAAATGAATTCTTGCTCCGTTGTATTCAACCGTCTTCCGTTTGTCTCCTCCGGGCCAAAGGCATCCGAGATGAAGCTCTACCTGCTCTGAGGGTGGCAGGTGAGCGATGATCCACGAGAGGGCGGTTTCCGCGCCATGATCTTCACCAGCAAAAACCTCCTCCTGCACGACTTGCGGTAACCGGCAAATCCACAGGACTCTCATACGTCGTTGATTGTACCAGTTTGCATTTCCAGCCGCGCCTGATAATTGACACGAGTCGATGAACGCTTTCGAAAAGACTCGATTTTCAATTATTCCTGTGGGCAGATTTGGCGTTGAGCAGCGTTAAATCTTCGGCAACCGCTCCTGCTGCCGAAGGGATTCTTCGACTTGCCGTGCAGAGTGGTTGACTGCCGCCAGCGAAGGTTACTCTCACCAGCCTCGATCACTTTTGGCTCGTCAATCAAGCGCTCTCCCTCCAGGCTAAAGGCCTTCTTAGCCATCACTACAGCATGCGGCTGCGGCCAATTTGCGATTTGGCGGACAATCTCCAACGTGGTGAGCAGTTTATCGCTTGTATTCGGAAGGTTTCAATGGGCATCAGTGTTCCCGAAATTATGGCGGCTTCAAATAGCAACCTCCGACGCACGCTGATCCGAAAAACGCATCCGGTCGCGTGATCGCAAGCGCCTGCTGCACGTCGCAAAACACTCGTAAAGGGTTTTCCTCATTCGTTCGGCATCAAATTCAGCGTGGCCGCAACGTTGGATTTCTGATCCAAATTGAGCCCACGGATTCCGATTCGATAACGCCGAGAAAAGTTCTTCCTGCATTGTCTCGGGTTCTCCGGAACTGAGGCAGGGACCAACCCGGTACGTCTGGGCCATTTTCACGAGGCTGCTTTCGGGATGACCGAGTGTGATTACGGGCAAGCCCGCCGCCAGATAGCTAACAAACTTCGTCGGAAGACTGAACCGATTGTAGCGCGGATCGTCATCTGAAAGTGACATGGGCGCAAATCCCCATGCGAATTTCTTTAACGCTTCCGATAGCGCCGGCTCGGCCATTAGACCGCGTTCTCGCATCCATGACGGATCAAACCATTCACGCGTGCGATAAGAATGTCCCGTAAAAAACTCCAAAGACACCGGCGTCGAAATCCGGTTGCGCACCCGATTCAGCGCGTCCACAAAAGTCGCGAAAGTTTTCTCGACGATAATCGTTCCAGCGTAGGCGATCCGTATTTCGCCGAGCGTGCGTTCTCCTTTGTTTTCGAGATATTCGAAGTCGTTTGGTTCCAAGCCCGCATGCAACACCGTGCCGTCACGACCTGTGCGAGAGTGCAAATCGGTCCGCATCGAATCCGATATGGCGTCACGTGTTGTTGCGCTTGCGTACAATTGATCGGCAATGGCCGACATTTTCTGGCTTCGTCGTCGGCCAAACCGAAAGATGCAGCCTTGGTTGTCAGCGTAATCGTGCATGGAGACATGAAAGCCAATTCCAAAATTCTGAAGCACTTGGCCGAGCGGTGGGATGGCCCAGCAATGCGGAATCACCCAAACCACCTCGGGCCTGAGCTCTTCGATGGTGTTGCGCAAGTGCCGCGTTGCCCAGGGCGTCCAAAAATGCTGCATCAACCACGACTTGAGCGCGCGGCACCGCCGGTGCGGATACAATCGCCGGGGTATGACAGCGACCCGTTGCACATTGAAAGCGCGTCCGAATTGCGCTTCGTGATCCGAAGAGCAACTCCACCAGAAAAGTTTTTCGGTGGGCCAGTTTCTCAGCATCTGGCGCACGACGGCGGGGCCACCTCCCGACGCATTCGGTGAAAATTCAGTGGCGACCAGGAGTCGTGGAAAGCTCTCTGTCATTCGGGTTTGCTGGTAGTTTGCTTTTCGCCTCTCTCGCCTTTTTGCAACCGGCGCAACCGCCAGTACTCAAGGCAAATCAGCGCGTGATGGATCGGACCGTTGATTGCCGCATTCGGGAAAAACCACCGTTCCTCTTTCCATTGATCACGCAGTGTTCGGAGCATTCCCAAGATGAGTCGGGAAAAAAAAGTTCGCCATGGCCGCTGGCGAATTTGCTCCCAATCCGCTGGCCAGGTATCCGTATTCCAACGCCAGCAAAATAAATCGGTGGGTTCTCCCAAAAGGGACTGCGCTATGCGCCTGCGCCAGCGATAAGCTTGCCGCCTCATCAGCACATTGTGCAGGCCATAAGACTTGCGTAGCGGCTGATGGTGAAGGACCAGGTCTAAGGATTCATAGTGGCCATCCGGAACGGGAACTTGCTCAGCCATTCCGAAAAATCGAACACGCTGCCGATGAAAAAGAAAATTCCTTCCCACCGGTAGTTTTCGCGAAACGGTGCGACGGCCGTCCCATAACGGCCAGATACAGGTGTAACCGGAAATATTCTCGTCCGGTTCCACTCCCTGGCGAAGCCTTTGTAGCCATTGTTTCATCTCGTCACTAGGAAATTCATCCGCATCCAGCCGTATAATCCAATCGTGCGCCGCTCGTTCCCAGGCAAAAGGCCAGTGAGATTCCTGCTGATATTCGCGCGGTCGTTCATAGAACCGCCCGCCGGCCCTTTCAACCAGGGATCTCACATTTGTCGTCTCCTCGCCATCATGGACCACCACCAAATCATCAAAGCAGCCGTTCGCCTTCTCCAAAAGCCGAACGAGCAAATCGCGTTCGTTGTGAACGCACACGACTAGCGAGAGCGCTGGCATTACGAAGGTATCATGGGCGGTCAGACTGTTTGTTTACTGTTCGCTTTGCGGAATAAAGCCCTCCGAGCAGCGTCTCGAATCCAGAGCGCATTGCCACTGTAATTCCAGGCTGTCTGTCCCAACCCGACGCACAGAAATCCGAAGCCGCTTGGAATTGGATCGAGCTCGGCGAAGAGCAGAGTGCCTTGATACGGAGAATCAACTAGTGTGGCTTCGAGGAAGACAGCGGCCACGCGAGGCAGCGTCTTGTTTCCACCTTTTAGGGCACGGTCTTCCGCGCCTTGAACATCAATCCAACGAAGATCGATCTTGTTCAAGTCTTCCGCCTCCTTGTCGAGGGTGCTCATCTTTACTTCAAAAGATTTCACTTCGTTGTCCTTGATTTGATTGAATGCTGACCATTTGGTCCTATCTGGAGAAGAAGAGAGCCATTTTCCTCCCAGCGGTAATTCATAGAACGTTGCAGTGCCGGAAGATTCACTCAAAGCAAGCTCGCGACGCTCGACATACCCTACGGCTCGAAAATTCTGCGCGACTTGCTTGTACCAATGAGGCGATGGTTCGAAGCATAGGAATTTACATCTCGGATACGAGTGGCGAAGCCGGTGGATCTCGCTTTCCGTCGTTCGCACCCACAATTACGATTTGCTCCCGTTGATGCGCCGAAACATGTAAATAGCGAGGCAGCCTCCAGTTGCACAGCTTCATAAGCCGGAGGCAACTCCATTTCTGGATGCTGGAAATAGTTTCGTCGCAGCCTACTTCTCGCGGCTTTCCTGAATGGCGAGTGCAGACGTTTCAAACAGGTGGCCAATTTTAGTTTGACGCAAACTTTTAGCCAAGCGGACAAGAAATACATCGCAATTGAAGCGCTGGAGATCGGTTCCCGAAGATAATACCTCCGATTACAGATCGTGATCGCGATCGTTGTGTCGGGCGGCTTTGGTGCAACCATTTAGCGGAAAGCAAGTCGAAGCTCTCGCTTCGACTCAATCGATGTGACGGATCCGGGCAAGCAACATTTCACGGAGTTCTGGAATGCGATCGTATTGATGAACGACGGGTGCAACTTCATTGGCTTCGTTCATGACCGAGTCGTCGGGGCTTAGGCGGAGATCGGTCATTCGCATTACGCCCACGGTCATGACCGGTCCCTCTGCGTTCCGGTGAATCGTAATCCGCGGGAACGACACTTTGCGAACCAGAAAATTGTGAAGCCCCTGATCACCGTCGGCCTCGCGCAGGGTGTTCGCTTGCATCGTAAGCGAAACCATCTGCCGCAGATAATCGTGCAATCCGGAACGGTCGCCGAAGACCGTACCCGCGCAGCAAACCGTCTCGTCACGGAGACTCCGGAGTGTCTCTTCGCCGAATTGGCTCGCAATCCATCTAATGTGGTGCGAACACTGTCCGATTTTGTTCGACTCGTCTTCGAGAAAAACGTGCAAACCTGGCGATTGGGACCAAGCGAAAGGGTCCGCTTGAAAGAAAACATCGCGGCAATCCGTCATAAAAAATCGGGTATAGCGATCACCATATGCGCGCAGGAAATCGAGGTAAAGAAGGTGCCTGCGATAGAAGAGGTGAAATACCACATGCGCGACCCGCTCCTTAGCGCTTTCCGAAATGCCGCTTGCGAAAACTCGCTTCCAAATCCACCACGGCCTCGCCGCCGGGTTGGAGACATGCCGTCCAAAAAAGCGGAATGGCACGACGCGCGCGCCCCAACGCTTTAGTTGCGAGACGGATTCCTTATCGATACTGCTTGAAAAAACCACTATATCGCCGCGAAATCCCGCGCGACGAAGCGACAAAAAAAATGGCGCCATAGCCACAGCACGAAGTCGATGGATTGTGGTGAGGATGAGATGCGAATCGTTCACGAATTGACGCGAGATGGCCGCCGATCAGCTCCGTCGACCTCAAGGTTTCTGTGCAACAACGTAACAGTTGAATCGAAGCACTTCTCGCGGGGCGCCGGCGATGGTGCCTGAGGTGGCTAGGATCTTCGCGCCGCGCGTTTCCAACCACCAAGTCAAATCGGCCAGGCGGGATAAGTAAACGGCATCGGTGTCCACGCCATGAGACATCCCCGATAATTCGCTTGGGCATAGGTTAATCCAAAAGGCTCCCGGCTCGGACCGACGCGCGCGCTTCTTCCAGCGTGGGGCGTTCCATTTGAGGTCAACGATGTGGAGGAACATGTCGATCAGATTAAGAGAACGTGCTTTTTCCCGAAAACGTCTGGTCGTTTTCCCGTAGTAAAAGCTCGGCGGATAACAATCGCTGTCGATAAACTCCGGGCAGATCACAGCTAGAAGTCCGGCCGGTTTGCAGAGTGCCCACATTTGTTCGAGATATGCGGCTGGATCGACAATGTGCTCAATTGTATAGAGACTCGCGACGATGTCGAACGCTTCTCCTGGATCAGTTCCGATCAGCAAAAAACGGGCACTGGGAAACTTTTGGTGATTTCGATCGAGCAATTTGTCGCTGCAGTCCATTCCCGTGTAAAAGGCTCCATGCGCCTCGACAAACGGGCACAGGTGAGCTGTTCCACAACCGAGTTCCAGAACTTTCATGCCCGCTTTAACGCGGCTCGCAAGATCGCAATGAAACGGCTGGAGATCTGGCGTGTATTGCAGAGCTGCCTGATCAGCGATCGTGTAGTATGATTCCGGTGGGTTTGAGTAATATTCCAAGAGCCGCTGCTGAAGAACACTTTTCTCTGTTGAGTCGAGCTCTGCATGTCTAAAGACGGAGATCATGATTGTGCGTTTAGTCCGCTCAGCGAACATTTGCAGCTAACCAAGTCGCGAGATCTTTGCGAACGAGCCAGGTGGCAACGAGGCCTCCATGCAGGATGGCGAGGCCGAGTTGTGCGCCGAGAGGTAGATGCGCTGCTTGCAACAATAACCAAAACGCCACACCGAGGGCGATTTGACCTAACAGATGCAACCAAGGCGCCAGGTCCAGCCATCCTTGAGCTCCTATTAACCGAATTACAAAGAGGTCCTGGACGAGAAATGCGATTCGGCTCACAAGAAATCCGTAGGCGACGCCGACAATTCCTCCCCAGCGCCAGCCGAAATAGACACAGACCGCGACAAGGATGCCGGCGAAAATGTGAATCATGAGGCCTGTGCCGATGCGGTTAAGCGGGCCCAACTGTGCGCCCGAGACATTTGCAACGGAGGTCAAACAGTAAGCTACGATAATAGGTGGC
>JBAQJG010000498.1:0-3111 GCA_049300145.1 Chthoniobacterales bacterium
GAACATAATGCTCGTCTCGATCAACGAACGGACGCGTGAAATTGGAGTGCGGATCGCGGTTGGCGCGACGGAGACCGACGTGCAGCGACAGTTCCTCGTCGAGGCGGTCGTCATAAGCCTGCTCGGCGGCGCCATCGGAATTATTGCCGGCGTTAGTTCGTCATTGCTCATCTCGGCGACCGCTGGGTGGCCCGTCGCAATCTCGACAACGGCCATTGTGTTTGTTGCGTTGATTTCGATTGGAATCGGCGTGTTTTTTGGATTTTATCCGGCGCAGAAAGCAGCACGCCTCGATCCCATTGAGGCATTGAGGTACGAATGATGACGCTCGATTAAGAGATCCACATGTTTTTCGACACGATCTTTCGGGAAGCCTTGCGTGCGTTACTTCGGAATCGCGTACGAAGCGCACTGACAATGCTTGGCATCATCGTGGGCGTGGGATCGTTCATTTGTGTAGTCGGTGTCGGGCGAGCGGGATCGAAGCGCGTTGAGGAACAACTTCAGAGCATCGGCGACAATCTCGTTTGGGTCGAAGCTGGCAGTCGCGCTCGCAACGGAGTTCGGGTCGGCACGCGCGGTACCAAGAGTCTCACGCACGGAGATACGCGCGCTATCATGGAGCAGGTTCCGGGACTGAAAAGCGCTTCGCCGAATGTCGATGGTCACCTTCAGGTCATTTACGGAAACGCCAATTGGGGTACCCAATATCGCGGAGTGAGCCCCGATTACTTTGATATCCGGAAATGGAATCTCGCGACCGGCGCGTTCTTCATTGAGGATGACGTTGAACACGCCTCCACAGTCTGCGTCTTAGGCGCGAGTGTAGCGTCGAATTTATTTGGGGAAGCAAGTCCGGTGGGCGAAACCATCCGGATTCAGGGCATCCCGTTCAAAGTGCTCGGAGTGCTTGCCCCCAAAGGATTCTCCGCTAGCGGCTATGATCAGGATGATTTTGTCGTAATGCCTGTCACTACAGCACAAAAGAGAATCACCGGATATGAATGGCTGGACGATATTTTTTTCTCCGCCGACCGCCGAGAGGACATGCCCGAAGTGACCAAACGTATCATCGCATTGTTGCGGGAGCGCCACCATCTGCGCGCGGGCGAGGACGACGATTTTAACATTCGCACGCCGGAGGAGTTGATTCGCGCCCAGCTCGCTGCGGCTGACGTGTTCACGCTTTTGCTCGGCAGCGCGGCATCATTGTCACTGCTTGTCGGCGGCATCGGCATCATGAACATCATGATGGTGTCAGTGACGGAGCGCACCCGCGAAATAGGCATCAGAAAAGCCGTTGGAGCGAGCGAAGGAAATATTCAAATGCAATTCCTAAGCGAAGCGATCGTGATGAGCTCGATTGGTGGATTGCTCGGTGTGATCGCTGGAATCGCAGGGTCTTACTTGTTGAGGAACACACTGCATTGGGAAATGCAGCTCTCGAGCAACATCATGATGATCGCCGCCCTCTTTTCGGCGGGAGTAGGAATCTTCTTTGGTTACTATCCCGCGAGAAAAGCTTCTCAGCTCGATCCGGTCGAAGGCCTTCGGTTCGAATAGGCAGAATCTTGCCCTAACTGATCTTCTTCTCGTTAGGCTCGACTGGCCCCCAGCCCACTCGGCTCGCCCATATTCGGGAACATTTATGTGATACAAAATCCACGGAGCCTACGGGGTCCGGTACCTTTTTGTCACTTGCGGCTTTTCTGTAGCCGAGACGGAAAAACTTGGAAGCGAATTCTCCTGGGTCGAGCCCCTGAAGCCGAGGGGTCCGAACCTTTTTGGCATTCGGTCCAAAGCCGGACTCCAAGGTGGCTGTTTTTGGACGTTACGGACCCTTCATTTGATACCCTTTTGACACCTGAGCTTTCGACTCTCAGCGGCGCAGTTTTTACGATTTTTTAACGCTATTCGACATTGGTTTAATGAACGCTACTCCGCGGGCGTCGCTGAATTTTGCGATGTGCACGCCCGAGACTTTGGTCAGCTAGCGGTGTTCATCGCCAGCCTGATTCTTATTACGCCGCCTCTCGGCCGATTCATGGTGAGCGTATTCGCCGACGACAGGCATTTTCTTACGCGCGTTTTCGGACCAACGGAACGCTGGATTTACAGGCTAACGTTGTGACATGGCCTCGCTTCAGCTCGGCGAAGAAGTTGCGGTTGCGCATTATATGCTTTTAGAGCAAAGGCGAATGTCGATCTTTGCCACAATCGGCCCGGAGCCGCCGCGGTTGCTGATGTTCCCGTTTGCGCTGCTGCTCATGGCCGTCACCATCGCGCCGCTTATTCTGCGGCACCACTGGGAGCGGCATTATTATAAGTTCTGCTTCGCGCTGGCCGCGTTTGTCTGCGGTTATTACTTATTCATTGGCGGTGACGTGCAACGCGTCGCTCATGCGCTTTTCGAATACTTCAGTTTCATGGTTGTGGTCGGCTCATTTTTCACCGTTGCCGGCGGTATTCATTTGCGGACGCGCAGTCATAGCCGCCCGCTGACAAGCACGCTATTCCTTCTTATCGGCGCCCTGCTGGCCAGCGTGATCGGCACCATTGGCGCGTCGATGTTGCTTATCCGGCCGTGGATCGAAATGAACAAGGCGCGATTCGCTGGATTTCACCTCGCGTTTTTCATTTTTATCATAAGCAACGTTGGCGGACTCTTGTTGCCAGTCGGCCCGCCGTTGTTCCTCGGTTACCAAAACGGCGTTCCGTTCTTCTGGTCGCTCGTTCGATTGTGGCCGCACTGGCTTTTTGTTAGCGCTCTGTTGTTGTCGATTTTCTATGTTCTGGATTCCTTCAATTCGAAAAGATCGATCGATCTTGACGCCGAATTGCCGGTCGAAAAATGGCGCGTATTCGGCAAGCGAAATTTAGTCTTCATGTCCATTTTGCTCGTCGCGCTGATTGCCTTGCCTTCACCCGCGCGTGAGCTGGTCATGATCGTTACAGCAATTGTTTCCTACGTCTTCAGCCCGCGACACGTTCATGAAGCCAACGCGTTCACATTTCTACCCCTCCAGGAAGTGGCCGCACTCTTTCTCGGAATCTTCGGCACCATGATCCCGGTCCTCGATTACGTGAAGATGCACGCATCTGATCTTGGCG
>JBAQJG010000499.1:0-2354 GCA_049300145.1 Chthoniobacterales bacterium
GCGACGATACAGAAGCAGACAGTAAGCAATGTTTTCATAGTTGAGGTTGAGTTACCGGCTCGGTTTCGGTGACAGTTCTTTTCCGGCTCTTTTATCCCAAATGGACCGGCCCGGAGTCGAGCAAAAAGTTTTCATCTTATTTGATTCGACACTTCGCGTAATTAATAATTCGAATTATCTGCGCCTGCGGGATGTAAGGCAAGCTTATCAAATCGCGCGGGACCGTCGAATTTTCCAATTCCGGCATCGGCCAGAGAGTTAATCAGAGCGCGTTTACGACATTAAGTCGCAATGGCGGCCAATTGTCGATCTTTGCTTCAAGCCGATCGCCCGCGCGGATTGGTCCCACGCCCGAAGGCGTCCCGGTCAAAATCAAATCACCAGGCATGAGCGTTATTGCCTGGCTGGCGAAAGAGACGATTTGGGCCACGGAATAAATCATCTGGCTGGTCCGCGCGCGCTGTTTGATTTCACCATTTTGCCGGAGCTCGACGGCGAGATCGCTAACATCGACATCGGCATATACAAACGGCCCCACCGGCGTGTAGGTGTCGAACGATTTGCAACGGCCAAATTGCTTTTCCGCGTTTTGCAGAACGCGATCGCTGATGTCCAAGCCGATGGTGTAACCGCAGACATGGTCGAGGGCGCGTTCCGCCGTCACATTTTTCGCCGTTGCCCCGATCACGATCGCCAGTTCCAGTTCGAAATCGGTTTGGTGCTCGGGAAACGCGATCTCGATCGCGCCGTTATGCGGCAAAAGTGAGCTGGGCGCTTTGAACCAAATCAGCGGTGTGCCGAGCGGCGTGCGCTTCATTTCCGCAATGTGATCGGCGTAATTAAGGCCGACCGCGATCAGCTTTGATGGCGCAACCGGAACATCGACATGCGTCTCTGCCAGGTTGAATACTTCGCCCGTCGGCTCAACGTCGATCCAGTACGGCCGCGTCAGCGCGTGCACCTCGTCCCCGTGCACTTCGCCGTAGAAAAATTCGTCCCTTAATCTGAAGCCGCCGAATGTTGTCATCGACTAGTTTTTGTAGCGGCGGTCTATGACCGTCGCAAACTTCTTGTCAAAAACGGCGACGCTCACAGAGCGCCGTTACAGTTCTTACCTCGGAATCACGCCGACGAAATCACGCACCGTTTTTTGTTCGGGAATCGAAAACGCGCTGCCGTCTTTGCGTGCGAACCAGAATGCGCTCGAGGATCCGCCATCGAGATTGAGCGCGCGCTGAATTTTGAAATCGGTTGCGAATGGCAGCACGAGAATGCTTGCGAAATCGGCCAGGGTAATGTCAGAACAAAATCCCAGCGCGGCGCGATCGCCAGCCGCGACAGCGGCAAATGTCCGGCGTGCGGGATGCGTCGATTCCAGGCCGCGAACTGGCTTGCCAAGATCGACAATCATCGGGCCGCACTCGATCGCCGCATCGGCTCTTTGTTGCCGTGAGAATTCGCCGACCCGCCCGATTTGAACTTTACCCGCCAACGCGCTGAGCACTCCGGTGAGTAATCGCGCTCGCTGCAATGGCGCGATCGTTCTTCCATCGACAACCAGCAATCCGATTGGTCGGTAATCCGGGTCGAAATAACCGCCGTTGATGCCGGCGAGACATTTCTCCCGGAGCATCACTTCATCGAGATCGGCCCGCGGTTCCGCCGGCTGGTCGATCACGCGCAGCCGGCACGATTTCACTGAGAAGAGCGCGAGTTCCATAGACACGCGCTCACCGGTGACGGAATTTTCAAAAACGACGTAGCGATGCTCGAGTCCGCGCGTTGGCGATGGTTCGATCTGGGTGGAAATCGCCTTCCAATCCGCATGCGCCGCTGCTGCGACGATGACGAACAGAATCGCCGGGCTAAGCCTTCGCACCGTACTTGTCGATCAAAGCTTGGAAGCGCGGATCTTTGCGCAACGGGTCCCAAATCGGATTAACTTTCAGACCCGGCACGGTGATGGCGCTCGGCCGGCTTAACAAGCCATCTAACAGCTCGATCGCCCGGCCGTTTTCGCCCACGATGCAATAAACTTCGGCCACGCCCTCCGTTATATCGGGGCCGCCAAAGGCGTCTTTGCTCTCCGGACGCAACTCGGTGGCGCGCTGCGCTTCAGCCAGCGCGGCATCTTTTTGTCCGAGATAGGCGAGAACTTTCGCGAGCTGAATATGCATCTCCTCCGCATCGGGACTTTCTTTCAGTTGCGCTTCGAGGAGGTCTTTTGCTTTCAGGAAGGCGGCTCGCGCGCCGGTTTCGTCCTGGAGCGCTTTTCGCGCAAAGCCGATAAGATAATATTTGCCACTCAAGGCTGCGGGGTGAATTGGTGCAAGGAGATCGTCCGGTAGGCTTTC
>JBAQJG010000500.1:0-8437 GCA_049300145.1 Chthoniobacterales bacterium
CCGCAGCTCCGCCTGGGACGGAGCCTGCGAGCGTGTGGCTTCCTCGCGAACTTCCTGCAAGAGCGACTTGAATTCACACTTTTCCAGCGCGGCGATGAGTGCGGGATAATCGGGTTTGACCTGGAGATCGTCGATTTGTGCCGGTAATTTCAGATCGCAATCGAGCTCCACCATCTTGCGGTTCTGCAAGACCTGGTCGCGAGCGTTCAACAGTTTTTCGCGCGTTCGCTGGTTTTTCACCTTGTCGATCTTGGCGAGCAAAGATTCCAATCCGCCGAATTCGCGCACCAGCGCCGCGGCAGTCTTGCGGCCGAGACCGATTCCAGGAATGTTATCGACCGGATCGCCGGTGAGCGCGAGGACGTCGCCGATGAGCTTCGGCGGCACGTCCCATTTTGCGGTCACCTCCGGCTCACCCAGAAGCGCAAATGCATCTTTAGGCGATGGGAGATCGGCTTTCGCCGTCGTGTAAACTTTCACCCGGGGCCCGACGAGCTGAAACAAATCCTTGTCGTTAGTCGCGAGCACGACTTCGACGCCACGCTTGCAGGCAGCTCGCGCGTAACAACCCATCAAATCGTCCGCCTCCGTGTTAGGCAGCGAAATGTTTCGAAAGCCTAGCATGGGAGTGAGCTTTTGGATGAAATCGAGCTGCGGGATCATCGGCTGCGGCATCTCCTTGCGCGTCTCTTTGTAGGCTGGCTGTAATTCGACCCGCCGCTGGGGCAGGCCTTCGTCCCAGACCACCGCGCCCAATTCAGGCCGCAGGTCTTTCAACATGCGCCGCAAAGTTTTTGTGAACCCGAAAATCGCGTTCGTCGGTTCGCCCCGCGAATTCGACAGATTCTGAATCGCGAAAAACGAGCGGTAAACGTAATAGTGCCCGTCAATCAAAAGCAACTTCATTTCGAGGGACAGGATTAACCGGTCGCGACGATTTGAAAACAGCCTTTTGTATGGCGGCTGTGTCAGCTGACGAGCCGATCGGCACAATTGGCCTACAATTTTGACCGATTCGCGGTTAAATCATTGGCATGGCCGAAGAATGGATTGTTCGCGTCCGGGGCAAGGAATACGGACCGGTTGGCGTTGAAACCTTGCAGGAGTGGCGAGATGAGGGCCGCGTGCTTACTTCGAATGAAGCGCGACGCGCCGATGCCGATCTTTGGATAACAGCGGCGGAAATTCCCGGCTTGTTCGAGCCCGTCCCGGCGGCAAGCGGCCCGGCTGAAATTCCCTTTCGTCGGCGCAACTTTGCCCAAATCCTCGCCGAAACGTTGCGAATTTATCGGAAAGGTTTTTTTCAATTCTTCTGTCTGACGCTGCTCGTAGCGCTGCCTTCCCTCTGTGCGCAACTGAGTGGCTCGGCGCTGGGCGCATCGCCAAATATCAACATGGATTTACGCACGCTGATTGCGGCGGTCTTTGCCTTTGGCATGCTTCTGCTCAGTCTGGCTGCCTGGCCGGCCTTTATTGCCGGTATTCAGATTCTGACGGCCGAATTGGCGGGCGGTCGCAAAGCACGCATCTTTGGTCTTCTTCACGAGGCGCTAAAGTTTTGGCCGCGCGTCGCGATCCTCTGCATCTTTGTCTATGGAGCTTATTTTTTTTGGACTCTGCTGCCTCTCGGCATAATCCTGATGCTCGCAACTGGCGGGCCATCTCTGATTTCAATCTTTCTGACGCTGCTGGTGCTGGCCTTTCAAGTTTGGATCATTGGGCGCTTGTTCATAAATTTTTTGTTCTGGCAACAATTCGCTGTGCTAGCTGGATCGGATGCCGCCAGCGCGCTCCGCCAAAGCAAGAAACTCGCGCGCAGCGGGCGTGACTTTCCCTGGTTTCAACGCTCGCTGTGGCGAGGCGTTGCCCTTTTTTCAATCTGGTCGGCGTTTGTGCTCGCGCTCACCATCGGGCCTGAGTGGTCCGCGATCCGGCATTATTTTCACGAGCTGACCACATCCCAGGATCCCCAAGCTCTGCTCCAGTCGCTCACGACCAACTACAAGCCTCAAGCTTTCAACCTCGCCAGCTTCCTGCTCGGCTTGGTGCAGACGCTGCTGCGACCGTTGCTCGGAATTGCATTCGTCCTCTTGTATTTCGACTCGAAGGCGAATTTTTCCGGGGAAGGCGGCGATTAATAGGCCTTCGCCCAAATAACGCGGCGCGCACTCGGGTCGCCCGTGAAGATACATTTGCCCGGCTCGGAGTCGCCAAACGGAATCACACGGATCGTGACTTTAAGGTCGCGCTTGATCTGCTCTTCGACGTCGCCCGACCCGTTCCAATGCGCGAGCGCGAAACCGCCGTGGATCTCGGGCTTGGCCGCATTCTTTGGAGTAAAGAAATCGTAAAACTCGTCTTTGCTCTCGATCTTGCACGTGTTTTCGTCGCGGAACCTCGTCGCGCGATCGTAAAGATTTTGCTGGATCGACCTCAGAATTTCTGGGGCACACGTAACGAATTCCTGGATCGACATCGACTCCTTTGTTTTCACCGGTTGATCGCGGCGACTGACGGCTACTGAATTGGTCTCGAGATCGCGCGGCCCGATCTCCACACGCAACGGCACGCCCTTTTTAATCCACTCCCAATTTTTTGTACCGCCCCCGATATCACGCCGATCGACCTCAACTTCCAGCGCTAGATCGACATATCGTTTGTCGCGCAGCTCGCGCGCGAGTTTGTCGCAAGCCTCGAGGACCTTGGCGCGCGTCTCTTCCTTAGGCGAGATCGGCAGGATTACGATCTGCGTCGGCGCAATGCGCGGCGGCAGGATGAGTCCGTTGTCGTCGCCATGGGCCATAATGACTGCACCGATGAGCCGCGTGGTCATGCCCCAGCTCGTCGTCCAACCGAATTCCTGTTTGCCTTCGCGGTTCTGAAACTGAATCCCGCTCGCGCGCGAAAAGTTTTGTCCGAGAAAATGCGAAGTGCCGGCTTGAATGGCTTTGCGGTCTTGCGCCATCGCTTCAATCGCCAAGGTAGCCACCGCGCCGGGAAATCGTTCGCTCTCCGATTTTTCGCCGCTGTAAACCGGAATGGCGAGATGATCGCGCACAAACGTCTCATAGACATCGAGCATCTGCTTTGTCTCCGCGCGCGCTTCCGCCTCTGTTTCGTGAACGGTGTGGCCTTCCTGCCAGAGAAATTCAGTCGTCCGCAAAAACAAACGTGGTCGCATTTCCCAGCGCACCACGTTGGCCCATTGATTGATCAGGATGGGAAGATCGCGATACGACTGCACCCACTTGGCATAACTCGCGCCGATGATCGTCTCGCTCGTTGGCCGCACCACGAGGGGCTCCGTCAATGGACTGGCCGGGACCATTTTCCCCTCGGCGTTCACTTCCAGCCGGCTATGGGTGACGACCGCGCATTCCTTGGCGAATCCTTCCACGTGCTCCGCTTCTTTCGCGAAATAACTCAGCGGAATGAAAAGCGGAAAATATGCGTTGCGATGGCCGGTCGCCCGAAACATCACGTCGAGATGTCGTTGCATGTTCTCCCAAATGCCGTAACCGCACGGCCGAATCACCATGCAACCGCGCACGTCCGACGGCTCGGCCAGCTCAGCCGCCCGCACCACTTGCTGATACCACTCGGGAAAGTCCTCTTCGCGCCGTGGGGTGATCGCGCTCTTCGTGGCAGTGGGATTCGACATCGCGACAGAAATAAAGCGTGTGCCAGGGAAATGGCGAGTAGCGATTGCGCGATCGATAGTGCATGGCGCAAGAATCGCCCGATAACGGGACAAATGAGAGATGCCTTCTACAGATCCGAAGCAGCCTTGGCAATTATCTTGCGATTGGGTCGCCAACTTTTGATTGCGCCCCTCGCCACAGTTTTTGTTTCTTGCCGTTGGTTGATCACAAAGGTGTTGTTGTCCCCAAGTTGGGACCACGGGCCGCGTGGCACCTCAGCGAACTCCACAAATTTCCAGTCGGTCACATCGGTTTCTTTCAAGTCCAGATAATCACGCACGGCCGGAGAAACATCGAGACCCGCGCCTCGGTTTAGATTCGGTTTTGGGCGTTCGTTGCCGAAAACGTATTGCCAGTGATCAGTTCGGAACGGTCCGGAATCTTCCCACTGTGCATAAGCTACGCGATCACCCTTGCGAATCGCGATCCAGCGCCCTTTGCAAGTCGAGATTCCCCGGCCTCGATAAGCCTCCTTAAACCACGGAATGACGCGCGGAGCTTCCGGCCGATGACCGTTCATCGTTTTGTCGTTATAGGGAAGCGCGCAGTAAAAAGGATTCTGCCGCGGCGTAAATTTTATCGGTATATAATTGCTTCGATGCGACGGCTTCGGGTCGTCGAATCCACCATAACTGCGCTTCCAATTCTTGTCCCATGAACTCGAGCGGTTCGGGACCGGATTGTTCTCACTCGGTGCCTCACCGATCCAAAAGACTGTTGTGACAATATTTGTCTTCCACGAATAACGTTCTGCCGGCTGTCCAAATGCTCTTTTCAAATGCCACGGCGCGAAAGCCGGAGAATCGGACGCACGGTCAGCGGTTTTTCCGTGCTCCGTGTAGGACCCTGCGAAAGAGATACTGCAAACGCTGCCGAAGCGCGCATGCGGTCCATAACCCACGCCGGCGTAATTGAAGCTGCGGTTGAAAATGTTCTTGCGGTGTTTCCTTTCCGGCAATCCGTCATCGATGATCAACGCGATTACAATGTCGCGCGCGCTGGTTTTTCCGTAAGCAATGTTTTCGCCCAAAGACGCGCCCCAAGTGCCGTAGCGGTTCATCCGGCTGGCTGGATTGCTGAAATCCTTTTCGCCATGGCCAACTCTATCGCTCGCCTGCTCGGCGCAATGATCGGCGGCCGCGCGCGACATGCCCGCGGAAAGTTTGAGCGGCGGTTGCGGCTGGGCCGCCCGCAGGAATCGGATCGCTTCATCCACCGCGCCGAGTCCTTCTTTCGTGAAAATCTTGGTGTGGCCGGGCAAAACGAGGAGCCGTCCATGGTAGTGCGCACGCAATTCCGCAAGGTAGCGGGCATAAAGTGACGGGTTCTGGCGCGCGAAGTTCATCTCGCCAATCACGGCCCCGGCGGAGACGCGATCGCGCGTGGCCGAAACTCCATCGGCGCAAGCAATTGAAACGGCAACTAAGATAAGCGAAGCGAGGACAGCGGTACGGGTTATTATAGTAATTATGGTTATCATAAAACAGCAGCCCTGATGCCACTTCGATCTCTCGCTGACGCCGCGAAACGTGGTTACAGCCGCCGCCAGACTCGTCGCCTCAGAGGGTTGACACCTCCGCGCATCTCCCGTAGTTTTCGCGCCTCTTTCACCCCGTGATGAAAACGTTTTCCGCCAAAGCCAGCGAAGTCCAGCGCAAATGGTGGGTCATAGACGCAAAGAACCAAGTGCTCGGCGCCGTTGCGGTCAAGGCCGCCAAGTTATTGCGCGGGAAAGAGAAAACGATCTTTACCCCGCATGTTGATACCGGCGATTTCGTGGTCGTGATCAACGCTGACAAAGTGCGATTGAGTGGCAAAAAGGAAGAGCAGAAAACTTACATGAGCTTCTCGGGATTTGTGGGCGGTCACAAATCGGAGAACGTTCGGGCACGTCGCGCGCGGCACCCGGAATTGCTGATCGAGCGGGCCGTGCGCGGGATGATCCCGCACAATCGGCTCGGTCGCGCGGTTTATCGAAAGTTGAAAGTTTACCGAGGCGATTCGCATCCGCACGACGCGCAAAAACCGGCCGCGGTTTCGCTGCGATAGTTTCTTTATGGCGCAATCACAGGAATTCATCGCCACCGGACGCCGCAAAACCTCCGTCGCCCGCATTCGCATGACGCCAGGCAGCGGCAAGATCGACATCAACGGTCGCAACTTCGAAGATTATTTCCCGACCGCGCCGTTGCAGAACACGGTCCTCCAGCCATTGCAAGCCGCGAAATTGGTAAACGCTTACGACTTGTCGATCAACGCCACCGGTGGCGGCGCGACCGGACAGGCCGGCGCGGCGCGGCTGGCGATCGCGCGCGCTCTTTTGCAAGTCGATAACAATTTGCGCAGCACGCTCAAGGCCGATGGATTGCTTCGGCGCGATCCGCGCATGAAAGAGCGAAAAAAATCCGGGCAACCCGGCGCGCGAAAGCGTTTCCAGTTCTCGAAACGTTAATCACGGCGTTCGTCCCATTACGCTTTCACTGTAGCGGCGGTCTGTGACTGTCGGACTTGGTGCCCAACGCAAAAACGACGCTCACAGGCCGCCGCTACAACTACGGTCTTGGCTTTGGTCTGCTCGGACCCGGCGGTGCCGGCATCGGAGGCGGCGCTGCCAAAAATGGCGGAATCGTAGGTGTCGCAGCCGGCTGGGATGGGCCGGCCGGTTTGAGCGAGCGCAAGGCCCGCGCCGCTTCGCTCGCCCAAAAACTATCGCGATATTGCGTAAGAATTGCTTCGCAGATGCGGCGCGCCTCCTCGTTTTTATTTTTCGCTTTCAAGAGATGCACCTGCGAATAAAGCGCCAACGGAGCGTTAAAACTTTTCGGATAACTCGCGGCGATCCGTTGGTACATCGACAATGCCTCATCGGCTTTCCCCATCGACTCGAGATTGGCAGCCATCGCCATTCGCGCGCTGGTGGCAAGCTCGTGATCTGGATTCTCATTGATGAAAACCTGAAGAGTCGTGTTGGCTTCGATGAACTCCTTTTCATTGCGTTGGGCTTCCGCGAGCAAGAGATAAGCTGCCGCGCCGGCCGGCGTGTTCGCATAACGGGCGATCACTTGTTGATAATCCGAGGCACTCTTCGCGCCGCTGAGCAAAGCCGATGCGGCCGATTCCCGCCGATCGGAATAAAAGCGATAACCGGCAAAGCCAATGATCGCCAGCAGTACGACTACGAGCACAGCAGCGATCTCGTTCTTGAATCTTATCCAGAAGACGCGCGCTTCGAGCGCGGCGTCGCGAGAAGGAGGCAAGGCTGTGGGCATGTTCAATTGTCGATCTTGCGCGCGGCAATTCCAAGCTGCGCGAGGGTCGTCTTATGCCACGCGAAACTTTCCCGCGCAAGCGCGGCGAAACTCGTTAGGCAGGAGAGATCGCTCTCTCACGCCGATTCTTCGGAAAGAATCATTAAGCAATCACGGCAGTCGCGGCGACGAGGATGGCGACTGTGATGGCGGCCACCATCCGTGGATCCGCCTCGATTTCGCCGCGCTTGATCGCCCGATTAACGACGTGATAGCGCCAGGCAAAGATCGTTAGCAGCGCACCGGGGCCGATCATGCATTCACCGAGCGGCGCGGAAATGCCGAGGCGCTGTACCGGTATCTGCGGATTCATTCGTGCCGAGACCCTCGCCCATCCAAACGCTGATGGGCGCGATGACGAATCCTAGACTCATCACCGCGATGTTCGTCCTCACCCAGGCGAGAAACGTGCGTTCGTTGGCGAGAATCTCCGATTCAATCTTGTCCGGATCGAGCTGCCCCTTTTCGTGTATCGAACTTTTTCGTCCCATCAAAGTTGGACATCCATCATCAGTTCGTTTCGCGGATCGCGCCCGGTCTTGCGCCACCGCTTTCGGAAGGTGTTAACTCCACGCCATGAACTCATGGCAACAATTCTGGACTCCGGTCCGCGTGTTCCTCGGTCTCGGCGCTGAACCGCAGACACTAACCTTCATGCAAATTTCATTACGCGGAATCATCGTTTTCATTTTCACGCTTGTGATGGTGCGAATGAGTGCCCGCCGATCGCTCGCACGCCGCACCGTTTTCGACAGCGTCTTTCTCGTGATTCTCGCCTCTGTGCTCGCCCGCGCGATCAACGGCTCATCCGACTTGCTCCCGACGATTGGCGGCGGTTTTGCGATGGTTGCGTTCCACCGCTTGCTCGCATGGATCGCATTCTATTCGCATGGCTTCGGCAATCTCATCAAAGGCGCGGACGAAATTCTAATTCGCGACGGAGAATTGGTGCATCGAAAGTTGCGCAATCACCACATGACCAGACACGATCTCGAGGAGGATTTGCGGCTTTCGTTGCACGCTGAAGACCTTGCGCGTGTCCAAAAAGCGCGCCTCGAACGCAGCGGCGACATCAGCTTCATTTGCAAATGACTCCAAATCGAACGAGCGCACGCGCCGTCGCGCAAGTCCTCTAAATTCAAAGTTGGACGTTGGGCGTTGGACGTTCAACGTTTGCCTAATGCAGACGCATAACAAGCTGTTCACGCCCGGGCCGGTCGAAGTTTCAGAGAAAACTTGGGCCGCGTTTTCGCGTCCAATGATCAGCCATCGCGGAGAAGATTTTAAAAACCTTTACCGCTCAGTTCATCCGAACCTGCAAAAACTGTTCGCGACCAAGGAACCGGTTTTTCTTTCAACCTCGTCAGCCTGGGGCGTGATGGAAGCCTCCATTCAAAATCTCGTTGGACGCGGCGTGCTGTGTTGCAT
>JBAQJG010000501.1:0-8644 GCA_049300145.1 Chthoniobacterales bacterium
TCTTCGAGCCCAGCGTGCACGGCTGGCCCGACCATGCCTGCGTCGGCTGCTCCATGGTAGCCGACCAGGTCGCCCACGTGGCCCATCTCAATGCCCGCGACACCACTCTCGCATTCGTCTCGCGGGCGCCGCAGACGGACATCGAGCGCGTGAAGGCGCGGATGGGCTGGGAGATGCCCTGGTACACCATAACGGACGACTTCGACACCGACTTCGGCGTGGACGAGTGGCACGGCACGAACGCGTTTATCCGCGACGGCGACAGCGTGTTCCGCACCTACTTCATCAACAACCGCGGCGACGAGGCGATGGGGAGCACTTGGAGCTACCTCGACATCACTGCACTCGGTCGCCAAGAGGAGTGGGAGGACTCGCCGGAGGGCTACCCCCAGACCCCGCCGTACGAGTGGTGGATCTGGCACGACGAACTAGACAAGACAGATCAAGATCGACCCGGCCTGGTGCAACTCCGCGCCGCCCGGGCCTCCTCCAAGGACGGCGACGCCACGTGAGGAACAGAGGAAACCAAACGAAGGAAAAACAAAATGAAACTAGCAGAATGGAAATGAATCGAGAGATCGTATCCGAAGCTGAATGGCTCGTGGCCAGGAAAGATTTACTGGCGCGGGAAAAGGAATTCACTCGCCAGCGAGACGCACTTAGCGCCGCGCGCCGCCAGCTGCCGATGGTCAAGATCGACAAAGAGTACGCCTTTGACGGTCCCAACGGCAGAGAGACGCTGGCCGATCTCTTCGACGGACGCAGTCAATTGATCGTTTATCACTTCATGTTCGGACCAGGCTGGGCGGAGGGTTGCAAAAGCTGCTCCTATCTGGCCGATCATTTTGACGGCGCCAACTGGCATCTGCCGCATCGCGACGTGACGTTCGTAGTTGTATCGCGAGCGCCGCTGTCTGAGTTCGAACCATATAAAAGACGCATGGGCTGGCGCTTCAAGTGGGTGTCATCGCACGACAACGATTTCAACTTCGACTATCACGTGTCGTTCACGAAGGAAGACGAGGCGAAGGGCAAAGTTTACTACAACTATGGGATGGGGGAATTCATGAGCGACGAACTTCCCGGCCTGAGCGTGTTCTATAAAGATGCGAACGGTGACATCTTCCACAGCTATTCGACGTACGGGCGCGGGCTCGACATCCTGGTTGGCGCGTACAACTTCCTTGATCTGGTGCCAAAAGGCCGCGGCGAAAATCCGGAGTCAACGATGGATTGGGTGCGCCGCCACGACCGTTACGAAGGGTAGACGTGAGAACTGCAACAAAGACAAAACAGCAAACACTGAAAAAACATGAGCTCAATAAGCACAATAAATAAACCCGCACAGGATTACGTCGGACAGGAATTCAACATCACGCGCGAATTTGATGCGCCACGTGACCTCGTTTGGAAAGCGTGCACCGAAGCAGAACAGTTGGCGCAGTGGTGGGGGCCGCACGGATTCAGCGCTCCGATTTGCGAATGGGACGCGCGTCCGGGCAACAAAATTTACGTCGTCATGCGCGCGCCGGATGGAACGGATTATCCGATGGGCGGCGAATTTCATGAAGTTGTCCCGCCCGAACGGCTGGTGACAACGACCGGTGCTTTGGACGACAAAGGGAAGCTGATCTTTGAGTTTCTGCACACTTTGACGCTCGTCGAGCGGAACGGCAAAACCAGGCTCACGATGAAATCGCGCCTGATCAAAGCAACCGCCGAGGCGAGTAAATACGTCGGCGGATTTGAAGCGGGGATGACGCAAAGTTTGGAGCGCCTTGGAGAACTTCTCGCCACAAAACCCGAGCCGCTGGTGATTGAGCGGACTTTTAATACGCCGGTCGCGCGGGTTTGGAAGGCGCTCACCGACGTGGAGGATATGCGGCGCTGGTATTTCGACCTGAAGGAATTCAAGCCCGAAGTGGGTTTTGAATTTGAATTCACTGTCGAGCATGAAGGCTTTAAGTATTCCCATCTTTGCAAGATCACCGAGGTGATTCCGCAAAAGAAACTCGCCTACACCTGGCGGTATGAGGGACACGAGGGCGATTCACTGGTCACTTTCGAATTGTTCGCCGATGGTGAGAAAACGCAGCTGAAACTGACTCATGTGGGCTTCGAAACTTTCCCGAAACTTCCGGCGTTCGCGCGCAAGAATTTCGTGAAGGGCTGGACGGAAATCATTGGTGCGTCGTTGAAGGACTTTCTCGAAACGGCTCCGCCAAGACTTGGAGAGCGAACGAACAAATAAAAGGAAGGAACATCATGACTACGAAGGGAACAGAAAAGCTCTCGCTCGAAATCAAACGTCTCATCAAAGCTCCGCGCGATCGCGTCTACGCTGCCTGGACCGATCCGGCACAACTAAAACAATGGTTCGGCCCGGAGAATGTCCAAACTCACGATCTCATCGCCGACGCGCGCGTGGGCGGAAAGTTCCGTTGGGACCTCAACAATGCCGAGGGCGAGAAGATGGCGTGCCGCGGCGAATATCGCGAGCTGCAACCCGGCAAGAAGATCGTGTTCACCTGGCAATGGGAAGACGATGAGGATTGGGAAAACCATATCAGCATCGTGACGGTGGAACTGGACGACGCCGGCGGCGGCACTGAGCTCCGCTTAACCCATGTAAAACTGCCAAACAAAGAGTCACGCGACGGTCACACGCGGGGCTGGAACAGCGCGCTCGACAAATTGGAGAAATATTTCAGCAGGTAAATCGTAAACTAAGAACAGGAGACAAAAATGAAGACAGAAGAAATTGCAAAGAAAGTGGTAGAGCTAACCCGCAAGCAAGCGTGGAAGGAAGCGATCGATTCACTTTATGACAAGGGCATCGTAAGCGTGGAGGCGCGCACGATGGACGGCAGCTCACCCGAGACGCGTGGCATAGACGGCGTTCGCGGGAAGACCGATTGGTGGCTGGAGAACATGCAGGTGCACAGCGCGAAAGTTAGCGGACCGTTCGTGGCGCATGATCGATTCGTGGTTCAGTACGATATCGACGTGACGGACAAGAATTCGAAGAAGCGAATGCAAATGTCGGAGGTTGGCGTGTACACCGTCAAAGACGGCAAGATTGTACGCGAGGAGTTCCTTCCTCTGGCGGGATAGAACCACTGATCGCCGAAATAAAGGGGCTGGCGCGACATCGCGTCCGCCCCTTTTTTGTTCAGCATAGAGAAGACAGTTCTCTACATTTAGACTGGCAGATGAAATCGCGCCGCATCGTCTCGCTTGTGCCCGCCGCCACGGAGATCGCAGCCGCGCTCGGTCTCATGCAGGAAGTGGTGGGCGTTTCGCATGAGTGCGACTATCCAGCCGAGGCCGACAAGCGCCCGCGGGTGACGCATTGCCCGATCCATCAGGCTGGTCTGACGAGCGCTGCCGTGGACGAGTGGGTGCGCCACGCATTGCACGATAACGGCACGATCTATACGATTGACGAACCGCTTCTGCGCGAGCTGCAACCGGATGTAATCCTCACGCAAAAGTTATGCGATGTGTGTGCGGTCGGTTACGGCACGGTAGCTCGGCTGGCCGCGACATTGCCCGGCCCGCCTCAGGTCGTCAATCTCGAGCCGTCGAGTTTGTTGGACATCTTTGATGATATTCGGCGCGTCGCCGAGTTGTGCGGTGTCCCGGCGCGCGCCGAAAAACTTGTCACACATTTGTTAGGACGTGTGGAATCCGTTCGCCGCCGGGCCGCGCTTATTCTGCAACGTCCACGTTGCTTTTTAATGGAATGGGTCGATCCGCCGTTTTGCTCGGGTCATTGGGGACCGGAGCTGGTTGAGATCGCAGGTGGACACGATCCGTTAGGCCGCAAACATACTCGCTCTGTGCAGATCGCCTGGGAGCAGGTGCTCGATGCCGAGCCCGACATTATCGTCCTGGCCTTGTGCGGATACAAGGTGGCGCGGGCCCGCGCCGAGTTCGAGTTGTTCAAGCATTTTCCCCACTTTGATTCGCTTCCGGCAGCGCGTAACGGCGCAATTTATCTTGTCGATGCCACTGCTTATTTCGCGCGACCGGGGCCGCGGATCGTGGATAGCCTCGAGCTGCTCGCTGGGATTTTGCATCCTCACCTTTTTCCCGAATTCGCGCCTCGGACATTCGACGACGGTCGCGTCGCGCTTGCTTTGCAGCCCGTCGCTAATGTCGGCAGCTGATTACTGTGCTGAAGACAAAGGATGGAGCAGCTCTGTTGAAAAACCCGCATGGTGAGCCGGGTGAGCGCCGTAGACGCGTCATGTTTGTAGAAATCCAATTCCGGAAGACGCCAAGCTCCGTTAGGAGCGGCATAAAAAGCCGCAAACCGATTCTTCGATGCCGCTTCTCCGGGGCTCGGACCGTTTTTAATCTGGTTTCTATACAGATTTCGCGGCTAGCGGCGCTCTTCCTCAACAGCACGATCAGCTTTTTAACAGTGCTAGATGAAGCCAAGCCTTGGTCGCTTCGGCGCCTTAGCGCGATGCGTCGAGCAGTCCCTTAATTACCAATCCGGGTCGGACCGGCTTTCGAAACGGGCCGGACAACAAATGACGTGACATTGATGTAATTTCGTTATTGACTCGAAATCCAATTCGTCATTCCTATTTGGCGGTTGGCGAGATCACTATTTATCCGCATATGAAGCTTAAGAACCTTACCAAAAAAATCCGGCGGCTCGAAGCCCGGCTGCAGAAGGATGCAAAGAAGCTTGCCAAGCTGAAACGAAAGCGGGGAGCAGCAAGGACCGCAGGCGCGGCTAAGACTAAAAGTAAATCACGCGGTTCCGCTGGGAAGGTTCGCAAGACCGCTGCGGCTTCCGCAGGGGCACCAAGTGCTGCCAAAAAAGTGAAGAGAAAACTGAACCTTACACCAGAACGTCGCGCGCAACTCGCAGCGGCGATGAAAGCCAGGTGGGCTGCCAAGAGAGCGGCTGCTACCACGAATCCGCAAGGCAATTCTGGCGACCCAGGGTTTACGCAGTGAGATACGTCTCAGCCGTAGTAAGCCAGTCCCACCTGCCAGTTCGCTATGTATCGCGCGCCTTGGGGGCACACTACGCGGCTCGAACGTCACGCGAAGTCAATCGGCTTTTCGTGGTCTTCTTCTGGTCGAGGCGTTGACGAGGATCCGGCGTTGAAGGGAGGACCCTATTCCGCGGCGACGTGTGCACCTTTTTCGGCGACGGAGCGTTTCATGAAGAGCACGAGGAAAGTCAGCGCGCCTGCTAACACGGCGAAGACGAGGAAAGTGTCGAAGTAGGCGAGCGCTGATGCTTGTTGCTGGCGCAGGTTATCAAGGGATTGCAACGCCATTTGTTTCGCCGCCACTCGGTCGCCGGTTTGCTGAAGAAAGCCGGGTTCGAGCTGATTGAGATAAGAACTTACCGCCGGATTGAGCGGGTCGAGATTTTCACCGAGTCGCAGGCTATGGAATTGATCGCGGCGTTCTTGAATTGTTTGGGCGACCGAAGTTCCCACGCTTCCACCTTCGTTTCGCAAAAGCGCCAGCAAACCGACGGCGGCGCCGCGAAGTTGCGGCGGAATGCGCATGAAAGCGGCGACGTTGAGTGGAGCAAAAATGGTGGACAGACCAATGATAAAAACCACGCGCGGCCAGACAATTTGCCAGGGACTGATTTCCAAGTTTAATCGCGACATCCAATAACCTCCGATCCCGAGGATAAAAAGACCCGCAGCCATGAGATAGCGCGCGTCCATGCCGCGGCCTAACAAACGGCCGACGATCGCAAGCATGATGATCGCGAAAATTCCCGCGGGCGAAAGCACCAGCCCCGAAGTCGTCGCGTCGTAGCCGAAGAGCGATTGGAGCAGGGCGGGGAGGCTTACGGTGTTGGCATAGAGAGTGGCAAACGCGCAAAAGATGATGATGCAACAGACGCGAAAGTTCCGATCCTTCAGCGTCCGGAAATTGATGAGCGGATTATCGTAGCGTGTTTCGCGAAAGATGAGACCGACCAAACCAAGCACGAACAGGGAGGCGAGCGTTTGCACACGGAGAAATGGATCGCCGAACCAATCCCATTCCTGGCCTTTGCTGAGCAAAATTTCCCATGAAGTCATGGTCACCGCGAGCAGGCTAAGACCGAGCATGTCGAAAGGCCGATGTTGTTTGCGGGCCTCGACGCCCTGCGCTTTCAGATAAGGCGGGTCGAACACGAGCGCGTTGCACATGAGGAGTGCGAGAAGTCCAACCGGAACGTTAATATAAAAAACCCAGCGCCAGCCGTAATTGTCTGTGATGTAGCCGCCGAGAGTCGGGCCAACCACCGGCGCCAGTAACGCGGCGATTCCGAACACCGTCATGGCTGCGCCTTGTTTCTCTTTCGGAAAGGCGTCGAGCAACACGCCTTGACTGGAAGGTTGCAATCCGCCGCCGGCTAGACCTTGCAGAATCCGCGAGGCGATCAGCATGTTCAGGCTAGTGGCCATTCCGCACAACGTGGACGCGATCGTGAATACCAAGATCGACAACAGAAAATAATTGCGGCGCCCGAGACGAATCGAAATCCACCCGGAAATTGGGAGAATGATGGCGTTCGCGGCGAGATAACTCGTGATGACCCATTCACCGTCGGTGACGGCCGCGGACAATCCGCCGGCGATGTGACGCAACGCAACATTCGCGATCGTCGTGTCCAGCACTTCCATGAATGTCGGAATGACAACCGCGACGGCGACGATCCACGGATTGACGGCGCGCGGAACTGCGGTCGCCGAATAATTCGGAACGGCGATCGAGGACGGGCTCATTATTTCACCGGCGTCGCGTTCGAGGCGGGAGACGACTGCGGAGTTAACTGTTGTAAAAACTTACCGGCGTTCGGACCAGTTGGTTTGCTCCACAAATCAACCGAAGGCGTAACCGACAATCCTACGAAAAGTGGAACTTTGTCAGGATCGTAATTCACCAAATCGATTCGGACCGGCAGGCGTTGGACGACTTTCACGAAATTGCCGGTTGCGTTTTGAGCGGGAAGCAACGCGAGCGTCGAGCCGGTGCCGAAAGTAAAGCCAGAGATGCGTCCTTGGAATTTGCGTTTGCCGCCATACATGTCTGCCTCGACCGCGACGCGCTGTCCGATCCGCAAATTGCGCAATTGCGTTTCTTTGAAATTCGCATCTATCCAGATGTCGCGCAGCGAGCGAATGGCCATGAGGCTTTGGCCAACCTGCACATTGTTGCCAGGATTTACGTTGCGTCGGGTGACCACGCCGTCGATTTCGGCCACGATCGTGCAATAACGCAAATTGAGTTTCGCTTCATCGAGATCGCGCTCTGCGCGCATTAATGCCGCCTCTGCCTGTTTCAAACCCGGCGCCGTTTTGATAATCTCAGAGTAGATGCGGTTGATGCCGCCGCCGGGATCGCGCCGATAGAATTCTTCGACTACTTGTTTCGGCGTCATGTCCCAGGACGAAGCGACCACGCCGAGTTGCGCCGCACTTTGCATCAGCTCGCTCAGGGCCTGTCGCACCGACGAAAAGGTTTGATCGAGATCCGCAGGAACATCGGTGAGGTTCGATCCTTCGGGCGTTTGCGCAGGCAATCCGAGAGCGGCGCGCGCTTGATAAACGTTTTCCAGCGCCTGCTTGGCCTGGGCATTCGCCACGTCGAGTTCTTTGCGTCTGGTGTCAAATTCCTCTTTGCTGGACACTTTGGTCTCGATCAATTTCTTCGCGCGTTCGAATTCAGCCTGCGCCAACACCTGTGCTGCTTTGGTCTGTTCCCACGTCGCAACACGCGCTCGAATGAGTGCGACTTGGTCATCCACATCTTCGATCGCGTGTTGGAGTTTAAAACGCAGACCCCGCGTCTGCCCGATCTGACTGCGAACAGTCGCTTGCGCCACCACGAGATTCGCTTGCGCAGACTCGACGGCCGCTTGTTTGATCGCGACCTGTACGCGATACGGTTCCGGATCGAGCTCGACCAGCACATCGCCTGTTTTGACGCGATTGTTATCGTCAACCAGAACGCGGGCGACCTGCCCAATCACGCGCGGCGCGACGAAGGTGACATAACTATTTACGTAGGCATCATCAGTCGAGACTGTGTGAAACGCGTGGAAAACCCGCGGCATGATCAAAAAGATGATCACGGCTGCACCGAGGACGGGAAGCGCGATGCGGACTTGGCGTTTTCGTCCTGCGAAAATTCCCGCCAATTTCGACTGAGGTGCGGCCGTCACGGGCCGATTGGACGCCCCGGAAGCTGATTCTTCCCCAGACATCGAAGTTCAAGTTACACGAACTGGTTCGGGGCGAAATCGAATAAGAGCAACGATCGCGAGCAAGATGGAAAGCACGAGGACGATCATCTGCGTGAGCTTAAATGGCGGCTCAGTTTGCGTCGGAGCGAGCGCATGCAGGGCCGGGACTTTTTCAAACGACTGCACGACTAAGACAAAAAGATTGAAGTAAAGACATATCACAGCACCGATTATGTAGATCCACCGCCATGCTCCGACGAGTTGTCTGGAACAACGCGCGAAGATGGTCAGCGCGAGAAAAGGCAGCGAAATGATTCCGAGACCGATGGCCGGCGTGAAACCATGAAACGGAAAAAAGAATCCGGTTAAAGTCGTCGCGAGCGCAGTTATCAAAAACCATTTGGTCCAGCCGTCGAGGCG
>JBAQJG010000502.1:0-2024 GCA_049300145.1 Chthoniobacterales bacterium
ACCAGACACGCGAGACGCGTGCGCTACCCAATCATCTCGCAAGGATACGCCCAAAGCTCCGGGTCGAGCTGAGCCTTCGCGCGCTTTCCGAGAAGACCCACATCTACGTTTGACGGCAACACGGCAAACACGGTTGATCCCGAACCGGACATTGATGCGGCGGCGACTTCTTTTTGTTCCAACAACCACATTTTGATTCGCGCGAGAAAAACAAATTTCTCGAAAACCGGGCGCTCGAGATCGTTGTGGAGTTTTTGACCACGAAAATCTTGTCGCCCGTAGGAGATACCGGGAAGCTCGCGCGAATTCTGCCAACGTTTATAGGCCCACGACGTTGACACTCCGAAATCCGGTTTCACGAGCAAGATCGCTAATCGCTCGGTCAATTGCCTGGGCGTGACGATCTCGCCACGACCTGTGCACATCGCAGGCGATTCAAAAATGAAAAACGGAACGTCCGATCCAATGGTCGATCCCAGTTTGGCCAGCTTTCCGCGTGACAGTTTGGTTGCAAAGAGCTCATTCAGGGCGAGCAAGACCGCCGCGGCATCACTGCTGCCACCACCCAAGCCTGCGCCGTGGGGAATCTTCTTCTTGAGTACGATTGAGACCGCCGGCCTCGTTTGCGTCGCAGCGAAAAACGCTTTCGCCGCGCGCACGGCAAGATTCCCATCGCCTTGCGGAACGGATGGATCATCGCAGCGAAAACTGATCCCCTCCCCTCGCTTGTTCTTGTCGATCTTGATTTGGTCGCAGAGTGAAATCGGTGAAATAAAGGTTTCTATCTCGTGAAAGCCATCGGGACGACGCCGCAACACTTTCAAGAAAAGATTGATCTTCGCCGGCGCCAAAACCTGCATAGTTTGCAATTTGTCTGCCAAACTCGAAGAAGAACAGGATGAATTCCCGATCGATTGCTGCGCGCGATAAAATCATCGTCGCTCTCGACGTTCCGAGAAAAGAGGCAGCGCTTGATCTCGTTAGGCAGTTGGCGGGCCAGATTTCATTTTTCAAAATTGGCTTACAGCTTTACACCGCGGAAGGCCCGGAGATGGTGCGCGCCGTTTTCGGGACCGGCGCAAAAGTCTTTCTCGATCTTAAACTGCACGACATTCCGAACACGGTCGCACGCGCAGTCGAATCGGCGGCGGAGTTAGGAGTGCAAATGCTCACCGTCCATTTGAGCGGCGGCGGCGCAATGATTCGCGCAGCCGTTTCCGCATGCTCGGGCGACTTGCTTTTGCTCGGCGTCACTCTTCTGACTAGCGCAAACGAACAAACGCTTCAAGAAATTGGGGTCCCGGACAAGATCGACGATCACGTCTCGCGACTGGCGAAACTCGGCGTATCAGCGGGAATCGGTGGACTGGTGGCGAGTCCGCATGAAGCAAAAATGTTACGTGCGGAATTCGGCGATGAAATCAAGATTGTCACGCCAGGAGTCCGGCCAACCTGGGCAGAAGCGGTTGATCAAAGGCGCGTGATGACACCGCGCGAAGCGCTCGAGGCCGGCGCGGATTATTTGGTGATCGGCCGCCCGATCACGGCGCATCCGGATCCGGGTGAAGCGGTCGCAAAGATTTTGGCCGAGATCGAGGCGTAACGAATTCACATGTCGATGTTTGGTGCGCTTGAGGCTTATCACGACGACGCGGCGCGATCGGCGGCGATGAACATGGCAATCGACGAAGCTTTGCTCGAAATGGCAAACATTCCTGCGATTCGTTTTTATCGATGGCACTCCCCTGCCCTTTCGTTTGGATACTTTGGAAGGTTTGCCGACGTTGTTGATTATGCAGCGCAGCGTGACTTGGTCCGCCGATGGACAGGCGGCGGAATTGTTTTGCACGGGGATGATCTCACCTACTCGATAATCATTCCTCGGAACGATCCCGTGTTCGCCGGATCGTCCATGTCAATCTACGAGAATGTTCATCGCGCTTTGTGCGCGGCTCTGAGCGTTATCGCTAAGCACGCAGATTTGTTAGCTGTAGCGGCGGTCTGCGACCGTCGCACTATTCAAG
>JBAQJG010000503.1:0-6084 GCA_049300145.1 Chthoniobacterales bacterium
AAATAATGCTGTATTCGAACGCGAAACCCAATTGCAATGCAGCTGGGTTTGGTGATCCGTCCGTACTCGCGCTGCTCGGTAAGGCGACGCCAACGAGGCCAGTAATCGCAATTGGTCTCAGCAATGACAATCCGGACGGCAAATCGCCCAAGCCTTTGCCGAAGGACAGCCCAGGCGTCCACGTGCTGAAACTGTCCGCTCTAATACTCTTGCTTCCCGTACCGCCGACATCTACACCGAAACCGAGGGAGACTACGGCTTCGTGTTCGTCGTTCTCAAAGAACTCGTATTTCGAGCCGATGGAGAGATTGTCAAAGCCATTCACCGCCTTGCCCCGTGAAGGCTTGAGCGTAATGAACGTCTCGCCAAACTCGATGTCCCATTTCGGCGTGATGCGCAGAGCGATGTCGGAAGAAATCTCCGTGTCGCGCGTGCCGCCATTGTCCGGCGTGACAATGCTGGAAACGGTAGGCAGCGAAAACTCATCGGCGACAAATGGATCGTCGGTCGAGAGCGTGGCTGGGAAGAATCTGCTTCCGGCAAAACCATGTGCCGAGATCGTTTCAGGCACCAGCAACGCCATGATCAGAGAGAGTATGACAGCAGTAAAAGCCGTTCTAGTAACTGGTAGAAGAATAAGGTGGCAAAAGCTGCGTTTCATTTGCGGAGCCCCGTGGCAACCGCACAAATTGCACGCGCGACTCGTGACCGCGCCGGCGGCAACAAAGACAAACAAACAAAACAAACGTAAAATTTTCATTCGATTCCTCCGAAAAAATGGGAACGGCGTCGCGAAATGCCGCGGCAGTTCCCGATCGTTGATGGGCAGGGCTACGACCCGTGCACACGCACGGCGCAGCTGAAACTGGCGCGAACTAACTCAGCAATGAGCGCGGCGGAGGAACCGGCGGAGAATATCCGATTCCAAAAAAGAAGAAATTGATTGACGCGTATTCGAAAGGAACAAACGGCCGGGATAGGCGAGTGGCGCCCGGCGGGCAGATCGTGTCGATCCTTGCCGTCGGCGATTGAAGATCGGATTTCTTTTCCGAGTTTTTGCCGGTGTTCACCGCGTGACAAATCGAACAGGGATGCGTGCCGTCAAATGTTTGAGTAATCGCTGCACACAACGGCGCATGCTTCGAGTATTCAATCACCATCGTAGTCCACGCGACCGATTGAAGCGCGATCCAATGCAAACCAATCGCACAGCACAGCGCGAGAATCGTCACGATGCGGCCAACACAGCGAATCACGCCCATGAGGCTAGTGAGCTAGCTGACCAATGTCAATCAATGGGGTGGTTCGTTCTTGTTTTCCGATCTCGGCCGAACAAAAGCGCCGTTGCCTTCGTCGAGATAAGTTGTCGATCCAGTGCGGGAGACTTGGAGAGTTTGCCGCCACGTTCCCGACGGAAATTTGCGCGTCGCTTCGATTGTTTCCATTTCAGTTTTTGATGGTGAGATGTCGATGTTGACCATCGGTTCAGACAAAATTCTGCCATCCAATTGCCGTAGTGGCGTAATTCCGAGAATGCGCAGGATCGTTGGCGCAAGATCGACGTTCCCACTGGGTAAATCATCGCCTTGGCCGCGATGAAAATCCGGGCCGGACGCTATAAGCGTATTGTGCATGTCGAACCGGCTGAGCGTGGCGTGCGTCCCCTCTCCTGCTCGTCGGTTCCAGTCTGCGTCGATCATTCCAGGAATACCGAACTGATTTCTCGAATCATTCCAACGAAATGCCATCACCACATCCGGCGCGTTTGGACTGTCGATCTTAGCTTTGTCGAGGCCGAATGTTCCCGGCATCGGTTCCTTCGTGAAAATGACGCCGGCAAAATCTGACTGTTGCAAAAATTCGACGAGGCGATGTGTCACTGTCGTGTCGTGCCGAATGACGTAAAAGAGAACGGTGCCGCCATTCCCGACCAGCATGATGTCGTCAGGTTTCGGGTTATCGGTCGCAACATTGAATCCGGCCGTCGTCAAAATCTTCCGCAGATCGATCTCGCGATTGATGGTGGAGAAACCGTGATCGGAGACGACGAAGATGTCAGTTGTCTCGCGCGCATGTTGTTGTCGACCTAACGCAGCCAGAACATGCGCGAGATTCTGGTCTGCCGTTCTGATCGCAGTGAGCGCAGGCTGAGCGCCCGGCGCGGTTCGATGCTGCGTCGCGTCTGGCTCGCTCAACCACAAAAGCGAAAAAGCCGGCACGCCATCTCTCCAAAGAGAATCCGTTAGCGCCTTTGCCATCCACGCATCGCCCTCTGCGAACGGTCGCTTCGGCGGCGCTGGAAATGGGCCGAGTATCTTCACAACGGACGCGATCGCATCGGGCGGAAGCGATTGACCCGCGAAAAGCGCGACGGAATCTTTGCCGCGCGAATCCAGATGTCGGTCGAACAACAGGCCGACAGTCTTCGCCGTTGCGATCGCGGTTCGTCGGCCGGCCTTTTGCACAAGTTCGGCGATTGTTGAAACCGCGATATAATTTCCGCCGGAAAGTTCATCCCCTTTTCGCACAGCCGCCGAATTCTCGACGTTGATCAATTTTCTGCTGTCAATCTGCGGCCGATACTCGTAATTCGCGATCAATCCGCTGTGATTGGGATAAACGCCGGTCGCGAGCGCGGTGCCGTTGACTTCAGTCGCGCTCGGATAAACCGCGTGATGATTGCGAAAAAAGACCCCTTCCTTGGAAAGGCTCCAAAGCGCCGGCGTGTTTTCTTCGCTCACGAAATCCGGACGCATCCCATCCCAGACGATCAGAACGACCTGCCGGTGATCGTTTGATGGCTCGGCGCACGCGAGCTGGACGCCAACCGCGGCAATGATCCATGCGAGCAGAATTGCTTTCCCGATGACGGCAGTCTGCTTTGTTCGGGTCCGCATCGAATCAGCATAACCGCAGAGGGCGGCCTTCACGAGTCGCGGATTGACTCAATGATTAGGCTTCATAGTTTCGCGGAAAATGAGAAAGATTCTCCACGTCGTGGCTTGGCTCTGTACAAGCACGCTTGCCCGCGCGGAGCCGATTCTGCCCACGGCAGAAGGGACGACTTGGAAATATGAGATGACGCAAGAATTCGGCGATGGCATCAAGCTGAGCGATGCATCCATTAAGCCCCAAGCGGACGGTAAAGTCCGTTTGCCCGTCGTCGTATTTGTCGCAGGTCCGGAAAAGATCGACAACACCAAGGCGCACAAGTTTGAGACGTACCGGCAAGGCGCTGTGCAGATCACAGAGTTCTTGCAAGTGAAGGACGATGGTATCTTTCACGTCGCGCGGATGGTAGGAGACGGTGAAAAGACCATCTCAACACCGCCTGAGAAAACCTTGAGTCTTCCCCTGAAGGCTGGGGAGAAATGGGAGTATCACAGCCAGGGCACGGGCATCCAAATTAACGAGAGCTACCAGATCGTCGCTCAGGAACCGGTGCAAGTGCCGGCGGGAAAATTTGAGGCCTATCACATTCACCTGGTTGAAACGAAGCCGTTCCATGCCGTCGTAGATCGATGGTTTGTCCCGAACATCGGCTACATCAAAGATGTAACTGAGATGAAGCGGCCGAGCGGCGCCCTCTTCCAACGCACTTCGCTCGAGCTTACCGAACCCCCGAAGATCGCGAACCGCCCGGAGGTCGGACCCGCTGAGCCGGCGAAGAAGCTCTCTGTCGGTCTGGCGACGGAGCCGATGGGCAAGCCGGCCACAACATTTTCATCTAATACAGCGCAGATTTATGCGCGCTGGCAGGGGCACGACTTGCGCGGGCCCGCCAAAGTGCGCGCCGTCTGGATTGCGGAGAACGTAAGCGAAGTAGCTCCGCCAGATTACAAAGTGGACGAAGCTTCCACCATTGCTGATAGTCCGAATTCCTTTGGGACGTTCACGCTCTCCCGGCCAGACGAGGGCTGGGCGCCCGGTGACTATCGGGTGGAATTTTACGTGGATGAGACGCTGGCCGAGACGGTGAAGCTCAAGATCGAGAGGTAAAGCAATCATTCCGACTTAGCCATACCCACGCATAGTGCACTGAAGTCGGGGGATTGCGCTTGTTCGGGCGGTGAGCTGCCAATATGGTGACGCGATGAAAGTCAAAGTCGTCGTCATGCCCAAAGCCGCGGTCCTCGATCCGCAAGGAGCAGCGGTGCGCGACGCGATGCGGCATCTGGGAATGCGGGAAGTGCGCAGCGTCCGGATCGGGAAATATCTCGAGATCGATGTCGATGGAAAAGATGTCGAGATGGACACGCGCCTGCATGGTCTTTGCCGCGATCTGCTTTCGAATCCGGTGATCGAAGATTATCGAATGGAGCGAGTGAGCGATTGAGAGATTGGCTGAAATGAAGTGATGATCAAATCGTTGGATCGTTAAATGATTAAATGAAAGCGTTGCGATATTTTTTCTGCGTCGTGCTTCCGCCGGTCGCGGTGCTGATGACCGGACGACTGGGGAGCTTCCTGCTTAGCATCGTGTTAACGTTGCTGGGATGGATTCCAGGAATTATTCACGCTTGCCTTGTGGTGAACGATTACCATGAAGAGCAGCGCGCCGCGCGCTACGCCACGGCCCGCTAAGTCGAGATGAAATCAGCTTTCTCGCGGATTCTTCGGACAAAAAGAAATTGCTTGACATGCAGTTCCTTTTCTAAATAGCCTCGCGCCCAAGGCCGGATTGAATCGCGCAGTTCCAGATCTCCGTGTCCGGATTTCTGTGCCAGTTCCGCCTGAAATTAATTAAGGAGAATAAAAAAATGACTAAACCCAAAACATTGCATTTCTGTTGGACTGCGTTTCCTCTCATTCTGCTCGTCCTGCTTCTGCCGGTGATGCCCGCGCTGGCGCAGCGCGCCGCAGGCAAACCAGATTCCGTTGACACCTGGTCAGCCGGTGCGAACCTGCCGACCGTTGTGACCCGCGCTGTGGGCGTCTTCTTCCCGGCTAACGGGAAGTTTTATTCCATGGGCGGACGCACTTCCGACGTGCAAGGCAGTGAGCTGACTAACCCGTTGGAGTACGATCCGGTCGCGAATACCTGGACGATTGACATGGCAGTCACTTACCCTGACACCATCACGAACAACATGGCTTGCGGCGTGCTCACCGAATCGGGAACACCTTACATCTACTGCGCGGGCGGATCCCAGGTCGGGACCAATCTCGTGACCGGTCGGGTCTTCCGCTACAACCCCGTTACCCATACGATCGCGACGGTTGCTGCTGATTGGCCGGCCGGCGCCACCACGCTGCCCGGAGGCTTCACGGTATTTTCGAATAACTTCTACATCCTGGGCGGGTTTGGCAATCCGCCTACTGGCAACTCGACCAATCAGATCTGGGAGTTTACGCCAAGCCCGGCCGGCTGGGTGTTGAAGAACGCCCAGATCCCCGACCCGCTTGGGCTCGCGTATATACCTACCGCGACCATCGGCAGCCGGATCTACACAGGCGGGGGCGCGAACATCGCGGCCGGCGCTCTCACCGATACTACAGACTCTTATGTCTATGATCCAGTGGCCGATACGATCTCCACCATTACCGCCATACCGAGAGCAACGAGCAACACGCGAGGGCTTAACGTCTACGGTCAGATGTGGGTCTTGGGCGGGGGATTCCCTACCCCCTCTAACGAGGTGGACATCTACAATCCCTATTGCAACAGCTGGGCAGTCGGGACGCCCTTCGTTAACGCGCGGCGTAATTCCCCGACCGACACCGACGGCGTTTCCCGCGTCTGGTTGGCTGGCGGCTACGTCAACGGCGCGCCTGATATGACAATGGAAATCGATAAGTTTCCTAAGGCGACCAGCGCGGTCTCCCGAAAGGTGCACGGCGGAGCCGGTACTTTCGATGTCCCGCTGTCACTCAATGGTCCTACCGGAGTCGAATGCCGCACCGGGCCTACCTATCAGATGGTTGTTACCTTCGCAAGCTCGGTCACGGTTGGCAGCGCGGCAGTCACTTGTGGTACCGGAAGCGTGGGCAGTATCAGCGGGAATGGGACGACGACCATCACCGTCAATCTAACAGGCGTGACCGACGCTCAGAGAATCACCGTTACGCTTAGTAGCGTAAGCG
>JBAQJG010000504.1:0-1587 GCA_049300145.1 Chthoniobacterales bacterium
GCCTCGTGCTGCTCAACAACTGCGGCCACTGGCCGCCCTTCGAGAAGCCGGCCGAGTGGACCGCGCAGGTCCTCACATTTCTCAAGGGTTACTGACAGGACGGCGAGATGAGGCTATGCACTGTGGAACGAAGCAGCGGCAGGAACGCCCAATGAACGACGTCGTTGCGCCTGTGCGGAGCGGGATCGACTTCAAGGCCGAGGCGCATCGCGATCCCTGGTCGGTGCCGCTCGACGAGATCGACGTCAGCAACCCGTACCTCTATTCCGAAGACACTTGGCACGGCTTTTTCGCGCGGCTGCGGCGCGACGAGCCGGTGCACTTCTGTGACAGCCCGCTCTACGGTCCATACTGGTCGGTGACCCGCTACCGGGACATCATGACCGTCGACACGTCGCACCAGACCTACTCTTCGGACGCCGCGTTCGGGGGCATCACGCTGAAAGACGTCCCCCTCGAGTACCGCAAGGAAAGCTTCATCGCGATGGACCCGCCGCGGCACGACGAGCAGCGCAAGATCGTCGCACCGATCGTCGCACCACCGAACCTGGCGAAGATGTCCGGCACGATCCGCGAGCGGGCGATCCGCATCCTGGAAGGCCTGCCGCGCGGCGAGGTGTTCGACTGGGTCGATCGCGTCTCGATCGAGCTGACGACGCAGATGCTGTCGACCTTGTTCGACTTCCCGTTCGAGGAGCGGCGGACGCTGACCCGCTGGTCCAACGTCAGCACGGTCAACACGCGCGCCGGGACCGAGATCGATTCGGAGGAAAAGCGCGACGCCGTGCTGCAGGAAATGCTCGCCTACTTCGCCGAGGTCTGGAAGATCCGCCAGAAGCAGCCGCCGAAATTTGACCTGATCTCGATGCTGGCGCACGGCGAGGCGACGCGCGACCTGCCGTCGCGGCCGCAGGAGTTCATGGGCAACCTGCTGCTGTTGATCGTCGGCGGCAACGACACGACGCGCAACTCGATCAGCGGCGGACTGTGGTTCCTGAACCAGTTCCCCGAGGAGTACGCGAAGCTGCGCGCTGATCCCGGCCTGATCCCGAAGATGGTGCCGGAGATCATCCGCTACCAATCGCCGGTCGTGCACATGCGCCGCACCGCGCTGTGCGACGCCGAGTTGAACGGGAAGCGCATCCACAAGGGCGAGAAGGTGGCGATGTGGTACATCGCGGGCAACCGCGATCCCGAAGAGATCGAGGACCCGGACCGTTTCATCATCGACCGCGCGCGGCCGCGTCAGCATTTGTCGTTCGGGTTCGGCATTCACCGCTGTGTCGGCAACCGGCTGGCGGAGATGCAGCTGACGATCCTGTGGGAGGAAATCCTGAAGCGCTTCCCGCCGATCGAGGTCGTGGAGAAGCCGAAGCGAGCCTACTCAAACCTGATCCACGGCATCACCGAGATGAAAGTGCGCATCCCGGCATAAACCCGCGTGCGCCCGCCGGACCTGTCCGGCATCGAGGCGCCCGTGCTGCTGATCCACGGGCGCTACGACCCGCTGGTGGCCCTTGAGGTTAGCATTGCGATCCTCAACGACATTGCCGATTGGCACCTCGTGCTACTCAGCCGCTTGCATAC
>JBAQJG010000505.1:0-2570 GCA_049300145.1 Chthoniobacterales bacterium
GTCATCATCATCGATCACGGAAAAATCTTTTTTGACGGACCGCTTACTTCGATTATCGACCGTTTTTCTGGTTACAAAATTCTCAGCCTGACATTCGAGAATCAGGCAACGCGCGACTTCTCGGCATTTGGCCAGGTGATTGAGCAAACTCCGGTTTCGGTGCAATTGAAAGTACCGCGCGCAAGAGTCACGGAAACTTGTCGGCAATTGCTCGAGGCTTGTTCGGTGAGTGACATCAACGTTCAGGAATTGCCAGTTGAAGAAGTAATCCGCCAACTTTTCGGCCAACGGCACGAAAGCGAGCGCGTCGCTGCCACGGCCAGCGCAGAAGCCATTGCGCCGGCGACCTAGTGCCGTATTACGGCTTGTTTCAATTCGTGCACGTAAGCCGGGTTCACCCCGAAGGCCGTCACCGGCATTTCCGCAAGTTGGACTGCCTCGCAGTACGGAATGCTCTCGACGAAGCCGGCCGCTATCAAGCTATTAAGCGCATCGGTCACGTCTTCCAGTTCCATGCGGGTGAAATCTTGAATCTCCGCCCCAAGCATCGATTCCGCGAAACCAATAGCCCGCACAACGGTCGCCTCCCGACCAGTGAGCTTGATCTGACGCATCCTTTCAGAAAAAGCAGCTTCCATACCGGTATCGTTGCGGGTCGAAAGGCGCCAAGCGCTGCGTCGATTAAGCGCGCTGGCTGAAATCTGGCAGGATGCTCTTTCCCATCGCTTCCGCGAACGTAGGGTATCGCGGCTTCCAGCCGAGGCTGCGCAGCTTCGCATTGCTGACGCGCTTGTTACTCCTGCCGCGCTTGCTTTGCCCTGTCGCTTTTCCGATCGGCGGAAGGGGACGATTCAATTTTTCCGCCAGCCAGCGATAGCACTCACTTCGCAAAATCGGCTGGTTATCTACGACATTATAAATTTGTCGCGGGGACGAGCGTCGATCCAGCAACAAAAAGAGCGCGGACGCGATATCATCCCGATGCACTTGATTGACGAAGTGATCGTTTCCCGGATCGACACTCGCTTCGCCAGCCCAAAAGTTCGTGAGCACGGCCGAGCGTCCCGGTCCGTAGATACCCGCCAAGCGCGCAACGATGCCGCCGCCACCGAGCACTAACCTTTCCGTCTCGAGCAATATTTGACCCGTCTCGCACATCGGTTCGGTCTTACTCTCTTCGGTCACCCACGACCCGCCTTGTTGTCCGTATACGCTCGTGCTGCTTGTAAAAGCGACGGTCGATCCAACGAATCGATCAAGAAGATTGCGCGCGCCATTCAAATAGAGCCGGCGATAAACATCGGGCTCCCCGCCACGTGTGCTCGCGCACAGGATCACCGCGTCGAAATTCTCCGGACGGGCATTCACTTGATCTCGCAGAGCGATATCGACTGAAATAACTGGATAAGGTTTGCCACAGAGTTTGGCCGCTGATTCCGGCGAAGAGACCCACCCTTCCAATTCCCAGCCGGCGGCGTGAAATAAGTCCGCGGTCGCTTGCCCGACATAACCGCAACCGGCAATTAAGACCCGCGCCATAATTGTCGATCTTTACGCGGTCGCGGATGCGATTTCAATTTCGTCAAAGATGTTCTTCTGGATCGCGCGCACTTGCTTCAAACGAATCAACTCGAGCAGGGCGATGAAGGTGACGACCACTTCGACGCGCGAAACGACCACACCAAACAAATCCGAAAAGCGAATCAGGCCGCCGGCTCCAATCCGTTGCAAAATCGTGTCGATCTTCTCCGAGACGCTAAAACGTTCGCCGGGCATCTCCTGCAAGGCCTGACGCGCTTCGACTCGTTTAATGACATTTTGGAATGCGTTGATGAGCTGGAAGATTCCAACTTCGCCCAGCTGAAGCAGCCCCTCGGCTGACGGAGACGAACCTTCTTCCCGCGCGAAAATGCGCTCCTGTTCCAGCTCGCGCAGATGCAACTGTGCGCCCGCTTCCTTGAATTTCTTGTATTCGATCAGTTGCCGGATCAATTCCCAACGTGGGTCATCTTCCTCCGCATCTTCCTCGGGTGGCTGTTGATCAACCGGCAGCAGGCTGCGGCTTTTCAGGTAAATCAGGTTTGCAGCCATCGCGACGAACTCGCCGGCGAGATCGATGTTCAGTTCCTTGAAGGTCTGAAGATATTCGAGGTATTGGCGAGTGATGCGTTCAATCGAGATGTCATAAACATCGATCTCGTCGCGCTTGATCAGGTAAAGCAGGAGATCGAGCGGGCCTTCGAAAATCTCCAGCTTGACCTTGTAATCGCTCTCCATGCGTCGCGTCCGACTTTAGGCAACCGAAGGGGCAAAGTAAACTAACGGACCGGTCGCTGGTCGATGTGAATCTTGCAGAAAAATTCGCCCAGAATTTAGCGGGCAAATTTTCGATGCACCCAAACGCTGTTCACGATCCCGAGCCCGAACATGATCATGAGCACAAACGAGCCGCTGTAACTGATCAGCGGCAATGGCACGCCCGTGATTGGCAACATCGAGATCGTCATGCCCACGTTCTGAAAGATATGCGTGAAGATGAGGGCGGTAACGCCAACGACGAGGAGGAGACC
>JBAQJG010000506.1:0-7369 GCA_049300145.1 Chthoniobacterales bacterium
TTTGTTGAGCTGGTTCGTGTAGTAACGCCAATCCCAAACGTAGATTCTGGCCTTGGGATCTTTGGTATCGGCGGCCTTCATTTTCTGAAGCTCGCGCAGCTCGGCGTCGAATTTTGGCTCAATTCGAGTGACGAGATTGTCAATGTAGTGTCGCGCGTTCGCGGCGGTCTTTGCCGTTCGAACTTCTGTTTGATAATCGGCCCATGATTTGTAGCCGAGGCGCAGCGCGATCTTGTTGCGGAGCGCGAGCATCTGATTCACGATGGCGACATTCTTGTCTTTAGTCAGCGTGTCGTGCGCAATGTAGAGCCTTTTGCGCGTGGTTTCGCTGCGGGCATTATCTTCGACGGTGTCGTATTGCCAGATCACATTCGCCATCACCTGAAAAGCGTCGTCGTCGATCCTAATCCCCGGTGAATAGAAGAGATCATTCGGCACGCCATCCAGTTCGGTTTTCGTGAGGACTACCGGCGCACTTGCTGTCACAAGATTCGTGTCAAAGTCGGCGGCGAGCTTGGAAAGCGCACGCCGCAATTGCTCGACTTCTTTTCGTGCGTCCGGCGGCAAGTCCATGCCGGCCCGGTGAAAATCGCGCAGCGTTTCTTTTAATAACTTTTCGTCTTCGCCGCTAAGCTCTGGCTGCGTGGCCGCGAAAGCTTTGATCGCTTTGTAAACATCTTCCCGGTAATCGATTCCGACGTTCCATTCTTGAAATGTTCTCACCGCATCTTGAGCAGCTGCGCGCATGGCCGGAATGGGATTTGTTTCGCTGATAAGCGCCGCTTCGTTCGCTACAATGCTGGGTTGGGAACGCAACTCTTCGAGCGCGACGATCGTGCTCTTGAAAGTGACCAGGCCCAGGTCCTCCGCGCCGATTTGATCGAGCGCCGCGTTCGCTTTGCCGACCGCGTTCTTCATCATCGCATCGACGGCTTCGGGCGTTTGTCCCCAATCGGGAATCGTCAGGATCGCGTTCGCTTTCGCGGCAGCGGCGCGGAAATCGTCCACGGATTTCAAGTCAGCGGCGGGAAGATCGACAACGAAAAGGCAGCACAAAAGCAACAAGTATAAGTTTTTCATGCTGAAAGCTTTCTTTGATCGAAAAGGTGAAAATTGTGTAGAATTGCCGGGCGAAGCGAAAAAAACAGTCTGACCCGCCGTGATCGAAAAATTCCTTCTCGCGTTTATTCCGATCTTCGTCGCGATCGATCCGATCGGGCTGGTCGCTATTTTTATGGGGCTCGGCACGGCCGCCTCGCGCGAACATCGACAACGTCAGGCGTTTCTCGGGATTTTAACCGCGCTTTGCGTCGCGGTAGTTTTTATTTTTCTCGGCAAAATAATTTTTGCGGCACTCGGGATCACAGTCGCGGATTTTCAAGTGGCCGGCGGACTGATCTTGCTCGTCCTGGCGGTTCGCGAGCTGGTCGGGATCGGACCGCAGGATCGAGGCGGCGGTGACGAATTCGGCGTTGTTCCGCTTGGCATGCCGCTCATCGCCGGCCCGGCGTTGCTGACGGCACTGCTCATTTTGATCGATAGCGTCGGCTTGGTCTTCACAATCGTCTCGCTCCTGATGAATCTCGCGCTCGTCGCCGTCGCGTTGTGCAACGCGGATCGTTTCACGCGCTGGATCGGCAAGCAAGGCTTGCGCGGCGTTTCCAAATTGATCGCCCTCCTTCTCGCCGCCATCGCCATCAGTTTGATACGGCGCGGCTGGCAGGCGCCGTAGCTCCCTGGGCAGGCGCAACAGAGAGGAGGACCGACCCGTGGGGTCGGCGTGCCTTCTTCGTCTTCTAGTCGATGCGGATCCTTAGCCGATGCCGTGCCGGCGAGATTCGGGCCAGGCGGACTCGATTCTTGCGGCTCTGTCGCCAGCCTGACAACGCCGATTCAACTCGGCCTCGATTGCTTTGATCTCGTCCTGCTGACGCGTCGGTATGCCCTCGTAGATGTACGCGGGCACCTCATTGCGCGTCCGAGCCAACGGGACCATCGCATAGAGATCGAGCCGGCGCTTCTGCAATTGCGCCGTGGTCCAAGTCGCGTAGGGGGTGTTTGTGGGCCCCGTTACCTCCGCTGAGGTCGAATACCGCGAATAAGGATAATGAGTATTTGCGACTGTGATTTGTTGTGGCGGCTCCGTTGTGCAGCCAAAAAAACCAGTGGTCAATAGTAATGCCAGTAATTGTTTCATCTTATTTGGGTTCGTCTGCTTAAGACGTTGTTGTTTGTGATATATTTAACCGCAAAACTTGCTCGTTGTCGCGGACGATTTATTCGCGTTGTGCTCCGAAGTTGCTCTATTTGGATTCGGCGTGGGTCTATTGACACATCGGCGACCCTTGTTACTATCCCGCTCTTATGAGGTTTCCTTTCGCCCTAACGACGAAGATCGCAGCCTACATGATCGCGCAGAAGCTGCGTGGGAGGAAGAAATTCGCCACCGTCCTTCAGCTCGAGCCGTTGCATACTTGCAATCTCACTTGCACCGGTTGTGGCCGGATTCGTGAATATTCGACCTCGCTCAAGGACATGATGAGCCTGGAGGATTGCCTGGCAGCAGCGGAGGAATGCAACGCGCCCATGATCTCGATCTGCGGCGGCGAACCGCTCATCTATCCGCATATCGAAGCGCTCGTGAAAGGATTGCTCGAGCAAGACCGGATCGTTTACATCTGCACGAATGCCATGTTCATGCGCAAGAAAATGCGCGAGTGGCTCGCGTCGAGATTGCCGGTCCAGCCGAATTTCGTCGAAGAAAAAATCGTGGCCTTGCTCGGGGCGGGTTTGCTCAGCGAGAAAGACGCGGCGGAAATTCGAAAGGGGCCGAAAGATCCGGCCAAGCCAACGGTCGGACCCAGCCGCTGGATGTATTGGAATGTGCACCTCGACGGGCTGGAGCGGACGCACGATCTCATTGTTGAGCGCGAAGGCGTTTTCAAAGAGTGCATTCTGGCCATGAAAATGGCGAAGCTGCTTGGTTACCAGGTCGCGACGAACACGACCGTTTACAAGGAAACCGACATGCAAGAGATCGAACAAATGTTCGATTATCTTTCCGATCTCGGCGTGGACGGGCACACCATCACGCCGGGATACGATTACGATGCGGCCAAGAAGGACATGATCAAACGGCTCAATTTACGGCCTGAGAATTTTTTCCTTACGCGGCAGATGACGGTCGAGAAATTCCAGAAAATCGACCAGTGGATGAATCGCTACACGTTTTTTGGAACGCCGATCTATTTTGAATTTCTCGCCGGCAAACGGGACTTGACCTGTTCAGCCTGGGCGATCCCGACGCGTAACATTCGCGGCTGGAAAGGGCCCTGCTACCTCATGACCGACGCGCATTACTCGAGCTATGCGGAATTGCTCGAGAAAGTGCAATGGGACAATTACGGTGTGGTCAATGGCGTGGCGCGCGACAGCCGCTGCGAAAACTGCATGGTGCACTGCGGTTACGAACCGACCGCGAGCCTCGGGCTGCAGGCACAGCTCGGCGACACCTGGAAAAATATCAGATTCAATTTCGGTCCTAAACCGAAGCCGACCGGCCGTGGCAGCGAAATTCTCGCCTTTAATGGCGTGAGCTGTGGAAACGGGCACGTCACCGGCAAGCGGGCCGAGGTTGCCGCACAAGCGTCGTAACATCGACATGGTGAAGTCGTCCACCAAGGTCATCGCGCTTCCCAGCGCAATTCCGGATGTCGGGGAGTCCTATTCCGCGACCGACGAAGAAATTTCGCAGGCGATCGCGCGTGCGCAGGAAAATCTGTTGCGACAACAGCGACCGGATGGTCATTGGTGCGGTGAGCTGATTGTCGATAGCACGCTTTGCTCAGACTTCGTCCTCTTCATGCATTGGTTCGGCGAAGTGGACGAGCATTTGGAGCAACGCTGCGTGCGTCACATTCTAAAACGTCAACTGCCCGAAGGCGGCTGGAACAATTATTACGGCGGCCCGAGCGAGATCAACGCATCGGTCAAAGCGTATTTCGCGCTCAAGCTCTCCGGTTATTCGCCTGATGTGCCGTTCATGCAAGAAGCGCGCGCGAACATTCTGCGTCTCGGTGGCATCCCGCGCCTGAACACGTTCAGCAAGTTTTACCTCGCGCTACTTGGTCAGTTCCCCTGGAAATATCTGCCGGTCATCCCGGTGGAGATGGTTCTCCTCCCGGCCTGGACCCCATTTCACATCTACAAAATGTCGTCCTGGAGCCGCGCCATGCTCGTGCCCCTCGCCATCATCAATCATTTCAAGCCGACGCGAAAATTGCCCGGGCTGAAACAACTGCACGAGCTCTATCCCCTCGGGACCGAGCACAAAGATTTCACCTTGCCGCGCGATCCGCGCTTTTTCGCGTGGCGAAATTTTTTCCTCCGCGCCGACGGCGTTCTCAAGTTTATCGACAACCTGCCGTTCCGTCCGTTGCGCCGGGTCGCGCTCGAAGAAGCGGAGCGCTGGATGATCGAGCGCGTTGGCGAAGGCAGCGACGGTTTGGCAGCGGTTTTCCCCGCCATGCTGAATTCGCTCATCGCCTTGCGCACGCTCGGTTACGCGAAGACGCACCCGATTTATGAAAAGGCGAGAAATGATTTCGCCGCACTTTTCGTTGACGATCCGGAGGATTTTCGCATCCAACCTTGTCTTTCCCCAGTTTGGGACACAGCGATCAACATCGTCACGCTGGCAGAGTCGGGTCTTCCGGCCGAGCATCCGGCGCTGGAGAGAGCGGCGACCTGGCTTATCGGCAAAGAAGTGCGCGTGCGGGGCGATTGGGCGGTGAACAATCCGCATCCTGAGGCGAGCGGCTGGGCATTCGAATACAACAACGTTTATTACCCAGACACGGATGACACGGCGATGGTGCTGATGGCGCTGCGGCTGGCGCGGCCAAAAGATCGACAATTGCTCGATGAATTATTCCGGCGCGCGCTCGCTTGGCAATTGAGTTTCCAATGCCGCGACGGCGGCTGGGCCGCGTTCGATAAGGACGTCACCAAGCGTTGGCTCGAAGACATGCCGTTTGCCGATCACAACGCCATTCTCGATCCCACGTGCAGCGATTTGACGGCGCGGATGCTCGAGTTGCTCGGTTACATTGGCTTCGATCTCAAGAAACGCTGCGTGCGGGAGGCGATTCAATATTTGATCGATACTCAGGAGGACGACGGCTCGTGGTATGGACGTTGGGGCGTCAATTACATCTACGGCACGTGGCAGGTGCTCCGCGGTCTGCGCGCCATCGGCCAAGACATGACACAGGACTGGATTTTGCGCGGACGCGACTGGTTGGAAAGCTGTCAGAATGACGATGGCGGATGGGGCGAGACGTGCGCCTCGTACGAAACCCGCGAATTCAAAGGCAAGGGCGAAAGTACTGCATCACAAACCGCCTGGGCGGTAATGGGAATTTGCGCCTGCGGCGATCTTGACCGGCTAAGCATCCAGCGCGGCTTGCGCTTCCTGCTCGGTTTACAAAAACCGGACGGCTCATGGGACGAGCCGCAGATCACCGGCACCGGGTTCCCGAGGGTTTTCTACCTCAAGTACGACATGTACCGCCAGAATTTCCCGCTGCTGGCGCTCGCGACTTATGTAAATTATCGTAGTGGCCTCGGGCCTCGCCCGAGCTTCTATCGCTGCGACCGGTAGGCGCGACCGCCGGGCTTGCCATCGCAAGCAATCGCGCAGCCGAGAAAAATAAATCCTGTTCTTCGGGTTGATCCGATCTAACAGTACTGATTATGGCATACGAATTACCGAAATTACCCTACGCCTACGACGCGCTCGAACCGCACATCGATGCGCGCACGATGGAAATCCATTACACCAAGCATCACCAGGCTTACATCACCAACGTGAACAACGCGATCAAAGGCAAAGCCGATCTGGAAAAGAAATCGGTTGAAGATTTGATCAGCGATCTAAAGGGAGTGCCGGAAGACATCCGCACTGTCGTGCGCAATAACGGTGGCGGACACGCCAATCATTCTTTCTTTTGGAAAATCATGGGCCCGAAAGCCGGCGGCGCGCCTTCCGGTAAACTCGGAGATGACATCAAGTCAACCTTCGGCAGCTTCGACGCGTTCAAGGAAAAATTTGCCGCCGCCGGCATCGGCCGTTTCGGCAGCGGTTGGGCTTGGTTGATCAAAAGCAAGAGCGGCAAGCTCGAGATCATCTCGACGCCGAACCAGGACAATCCGCTTATGGACGGCAACAAGCCGATTCTGGGCGTCGACGTTTGGGAACACGCTTATTATCTCAACTATCAGAACCGCCGGCCGGATTACATCAAAGCTTGGTGGAACGTGGTGAACTGGGACGCGGTGGCGAAGAATTACTGACCCTGCGTAAGGGGATGGAGAAGCGGAGTAGTGGAGTGATCGGGTAGTGGACTTCCCATTTCTCCAACTCTCCATTATTCCCATACTCCATTCCCGATGGCTTACCTGAACGAAAATTACCTTAAGCTCCAGGCCGGCTATTTATTTCCGGAGATCGCGCGACGCGTGCGTGAATTTTGTGATGCGAATCCGGAGGCAGCGAAAAAACTGATCCGATGCGGAATCGGTGATGTCACGGAGCCGCTGCCGCGAGCGGCGGTGGACGCGATGCGGCGCGCGGTTGATGAACTGGGTAGGCGCGAAACATTTCGCGGCTATGGACCTGAGCAGGGTTATGAATTTCTAAGATCGACAATCGCGCAGCTCGATTATCGCGATCGCAAGATCGCCATTGAGGACGACGAAATCTTTGTCTCGGACGGCTCGAAATGCGATTGCGGTTACATCCTCGATATTCTCGGCGACCACAACAAAGTCGCCATTACCGATCCGGTTTATCCGGTCTATGTCGATACCAACGTCATGGCTGGCCACACCGGCCCCGCGAGAAAAGACGGCAGTTACGAAGGCATCGTGTATCTGCCGTGCACCGCCGAAAACAATTTCGTTCCCGAGCCGCCGAAGGAACATGTCGATCTTGTTTATCTTTGTTTTCCGAATAATCCCACTGGCGCGGTCGCATCGCATGAGCAGCTTGCCCACTGGGTCAAATACGCACGTGAGCATGAAGCTCTTCTCCTGTTTGACGCCGCTTATGAGGCGTATATCTCGCAACCGGACATCCCGCATTCGATTTTCGAAATTTCAGGCGCGCGCGAATGCGCAATCGAATTGCGCAGCTTTTCCAAGAATGGTGGTTTCACCGGCGTTCGCTGCGGTTTCACCGTCATGCCCAAATCGTTGCTGGCGCGCACGGAAAACAGCCGCCGTTTGCCACTGCATCCGCTCTGGCATCGGCGTTGGAGCACAAAGGCAAACAGCGTGAGTTATCCCGTCCAACGCGGCGCCGAAGCGT
>JBAQJG010000507.1:0-4604 GCA_049300145.1 Chthoniobacterales bacterium
CGGTGAAAAAATCATTGTCGATCGAGTTCTGCGTTACGAGAATCTGATGGACGATCTCGCTGAGGTATTCTCCAAGCTAAACGTGCACTTCGAAGGCAGCCTCGGTATCAGAGCCAAGTCGGAATACCGGACCGATCGCACACCGTATCAGTTGGTCTTTAACGACGAACAGCGGAAGATTGTCGAAAAGGCTTTTGCCAGGGAAATCGAACTCCACGGTTACCGCTTTTAGCCAAAGCAAAGCGCCCCCTTAGACCTTGAACGAATCGTGTGTCGCTTCCTGCCAACGGTCAATCTCACCGCGGCAGCGTGAAATGACCTCGGCATACTGCCGGTTGGCGTAAAGATTGCGCGTTTCCAGCGGATCGTCGTCTAAGTTGTATAATTCGTTCGTATCCTTGTCTCGAAGACATAGTTTCCAGCCATCGGCGGAAATGACAGTCCGGGTAGATTCCTCGACCGCTCGCTTGATCATGCGGCGCGGAGCTAGTGATGATCCTTTTTTAACCTTTGTCCGGTTTGGAGCCCACTCGATGAAGACGTTTTCGGGAGGCGTAATTTCTTCGCGGATGAGCGGCGCCAAACTCTTGCCTGCGCACTGCGGATGTTTTGATTGGCCCAGAAGATCGAGCAATGTCGGCACGAAATCGATGTGGCTCACCGGTTGCGAAACGATTTGGCTACGTTTCTGACCCGGCAACCGAATCAAATACGGAACGCGCACCGCTTCTTCGAACATGACTTCTTTGCCAAAAAGTTGATGTGCACCCAGCGTGTCACCGTGGTCGCTGGTATGCACCACCACGGTGTCCTCCGCCAAGCTGAGGCGTTCCAAGCAGGCAAGAATGACCCCAATACTCTGATCGACCATGGTCACCAACCCCAGATATCGCTGCTTGAGACTTCGGTATTCTTCTGGAGTGATTCCAAAAAATAACAGCTTTGGCAGGCGCGTGCGATCGAGGATCGCTTCGGCTTGCTGCCATTCCCGCATTAGCCGGTAGCGCAACGGAACATCCTCAGCTGGCGGCAGCGTTGCTGTAAGATCGAGGTCGATTTCGTCCATTGAATGTTCGTCGTTGAGCGGACCGTTGTAAGGCGAGTGCGGTTCCACAAAAGCAACAATGAGAATAAACGGATCACGACGGTGTTTTTCGATAAATTCACAGGCATGCTTTTCGAGGAATTTCGGTCTCGATAGTTCAAGCGGTAAATTGCTAATGGCTAACTCGGAGAAGTCTCCATCTTCCTGGTCTGGCGTTAGTCCCGTTGAAACCAGAAATCTGCCGTAGTGACCGCCCTGCTCTGTTGAAATCCATTCGTCAAATCCTCGCTGTGGGAATCCTGCTTGGCCCAGGTGCCATTTCCCCATGTATGCGGTCCGGTAATCTTTGTCCTCTAATAATTGAGGCAAGACACTAAAACGCGGGTCGAGCGTAACACTGTTCTTGGTGCAACCGGTGGTATGCGGCCACATCCCAGTCATCAGGCAGGAGCGCGAAGGAGTACAAACTGGATGGGTCACGTAGGCTCGACTGAAAACCACCGACTCGGAAGCGAGTTTGTTTAAGTTCGGCGCATGAACCTTTTCGCCGCCACAACAAGCGATTGTATCCGCTCTTTGCTGGTCCGGCAGAAAGACGATTAAGTTTGGCTTGCGCCGCAGCTTGGCCGGAAGCGAGATCATCGGCTGAGCCCTGCACGTATTGTCACGATGAGAAAAGTGATTTTGCTGCGATCCACCCTAGCCCATTGCATAGGTCAAGCTGCCGTCAACAATTCTCGCGGCCGATGTAAATGGGTGCGACTCAGTCTTTGTTGCATCGACAATGTGGATCACTTCGGCTCCGTGCGCTTTCAGAAAATCGGAAATCAGCGCGCGATGACAACGCCACCAAACTGCTTCCGCGCACATGATCGCAGCCGGTCCAACCTTCTCCGCAAGATCGACAAGTCGATCTACGCCTTTGCGAAATTCCTCGGTCTCCATGTAATCGGCGTAACCGCGGAATGATGCGTTGCGCCACGCCGTGTTTCTTGAATCCTTCCTCGGCTTACGCAGACCACCGAGTTCTGGAAAATGTTCGTAGCGAATTCCAGCTTTGCCTAACGAATCGCCCAGCGCCTCTTTATTAAATTGCGGATTACGTTTCGATCCCGGCAAACTCCGGACATCGACAAGTAACTTGATTGCGTTGGCCTCCAGTGCGGCGATGAAATCTTCGATCGAGCGCGTCGAATGGCCGATGGTCCAGAACCGCGCGCTCACATGAACGGGAGCGCCTACGGCGCGGGTTGCTTGGGCGCCGCTGCCGGTGGACCGGCCGACTTCAACAAGCGGCCCAGATCGCTGTTGGTCGAGATCACGGCGGTGGTGTCGTGCTCAAACGCAGCGCGCATCACATCGAGACTTCGCAGAAACGCATAAAGATCCTGTGCGTCCGGCGAGGCATAAGCATTCGCATAGATTCTTGCGGCTTCGGCGTCCGCTTTTCCTTCAATCTCCAGCGCGTTCTTTGTCGCGATCGACCTGATGGAAGCAACGTCGCTTTCCTTTTGGCCGCTGATGTTCGCCGCTTCGCCTCTCCCCTCGGAACGGAATTTCGCTGCGATCTGATGACGCTCACTCGACATGCGCTCGATAATTTTTTCCGCGACCGCTGGATTGTATTTGCTGCGCTTGAAGCGCTCATCGAGCAGCTCGATCCCGAAATCCGCTATTTTCTGCCGGGTCCGTTCCGTAATCTGTTTTTCGATCTCGCCGCGCCCGAGTTGAATGTCCGGGATATTGCTCGGCAAAACCGTACCAGTTTTCTCCAGCTCCTCGTCACGCACTGGCTGCCGACCTTTCGTCACGCGAATGATCTCGACCAAATCATGCGTCGCGACGGCCGTGCGCGTTTCGCTGCCTAAAATGTCGTCGAGCCGCGAAAGCGCGCTGCGTTCGTCGTTGAGCCGATTGTAGTAGAGCAGCGGATTACTGATCCGCCATCGAGCAAAGCAATCGACGATCAGATAAAGCTTGTCCTTGGTCGGACATTCTGTCGGCGGTCCATCCCACGCCAGAATCCGATTATCGAATCGATGCACGACGTCTAAAACTGGCAGCTTCAATTTCAAACCTGGCTTGGTTTCAGTACGAATCGCTTTTCCGAAACGCGTGATGATCACGGTCTCGTATTGATGGACCGTGAAAAGCAATGCACCCCATTTAAAGACCGTCAGAATAAAAAGAACGCCGAGCAAGGCCATGCCACGGCTCTGGAGGAATCGAATCACCCCGGGGAAGATTAACAAAGCGCGCGGAGTTTCCATCGAATCAATGCTGTTCCTTAGGCGGTTCCGGCGAGAGGAGAGGCAGCGTTTGCAGGATGCCCTTCAAGCTGTCATCGACAATGACTTTGTGTTGCAAGCCTGGAAGGATCGCTTGCATCGCTTCGAGATAAAGGCGCCGTCGCGTGATCTCTGCCGCTTTGCGATATTCTGTGAGCAAAAGCAAAAACTTCTCCGCTTCGCCCTTCGCCTCATTCACGCGGTGGAAGGCGTAGGCTTCAGCCTGTTTCTCTCGCTCCTTGGCCTGGCCGCGCGCGTTGGGAACGGCATCATTATAGACAGCCCAGGCCTGATTGATCGCTGTTTGCTTCTCTTGTTGCGCCTGGTTGACTTCATTGAATGCTGCCTGCACCGCCGGTGGCGGCCGCACGGTCGCGAGTTGCACCTGCTGAATCTGAAGTCCCCACCCGTACTCCGAGGAAAGATCGGCCAGCCGCTTGAGCGCTGAGGTTTCAATATCGTGCCGCCCAATGGTCAGCACTTCATCCACCGTGCGATCGCCGATCACTTCGCGCATCACACTTTCCGAGAGATCGCGCAGCGTTTGTTCCGGTTCCCGCGCGCCGAAGAGATACATTTTCGGATCGATGATGCGGTATTGCACGACCCACGGGACCAGCGCCGTATTCAAGTCCCCGGTGATCATCGTCTCGGTGTCGGCCGGTTGCGGGTCTCCCTGATAAACGTTGGTTGCGTTTTGAGTCGAGAAACCAAACTCGAGTTTCAGCAAGCGTTGCGTCGGGACGATTCCAATTTTTTCGACATACGGGATGGCGTAGGCGAGTCCGGGATTCTCGAGCCAGGCATAAGCTCCGAACCGCAGTCTCACACCGACAGAATTTGCCGGGATCGAGACAAAGCCGAACAGGAGCCTGACCAAAGTAATAATGATCCCAAATGCCGCGATCAATCCGAGAATGAATTGCACCGGTTTAAAATCGAAACTCGAAGGGAAAGAATTCCTCGGTAGCGGCATATGCGAATCTTATTGATGTCAGCGTATCATGGAACGCAAGGGATACGACGAATTCGCCAGCATTCCGTCGGATTGAGTGACAATCTCTTGGTATTTCAAGACCGATCGGATTATGGTGAATTTATGAACAAAAGTCTTCTTTTTGCGGCGTTGATCTTATTGAATGCACTTGGCATGGCGATCGGAGCAACCGAAACCCAAACGCAACCTGCGGCCGGAACTGCGGCCCCGGATTTCAAGCTCACGACCGGTGACGGCAGCCAGGTGAGCCTGAAAGATTATCGCGGCAAATGGG
>JBAQJG010000508.1:0-1556 GCA_049300145.1 Chthoniobacterales bacterium
GACTTCCCCAGGACATCACTCTTTCGGTATCGATTTCGATCACGCCATAAAAAGGTCAAGGTGAAGCGGTTTTTCTTTTTCGCCATTTACCTTTTTGCGTCTTGCTTCGCTGCGGACGGATTTCCCAGCGAAGAACAGTTGAAATCAAAGCTGCGCGTTGGTCTCTCTGCTGCGAGTCCCTGCTAGGACCTTGTCTTTTTCGAAGAAGGGAACGATAGAAAAAGTTACGGCGAAAAAAATGCGTGCCGTGCAGGTCCGCACCCGAAAGGACCCTTTGAGATCGGCGCGCCCCAATCTCACAAGGCTCGCAGAAAGGCCACTACGTCCGTCTTCTCCTGCTCCGTCAACTTCCGATCGAGCACGAGATTAAAATATTCTACCGTGTCCTCCAGCGTGAGTAGTCTGCCGTCATGCAAATATGGAGGCGTGTCCTTAATCCCGCGTAGTGGAAAAGTCTTTATCGGCCCGTCCGACGCCATCATCATTCCGTTAACCATGTGCTGCTTGTAGAAGCGGTCGGCCTGTAGGTTGTGCATGGTGTTGTCCGTGTAATACGGAGGCGTATGACAAGAAGCACACTGCGCTTTGCCGAAGAAAATCTCCTGCCCGTGCAATTCTTGAGGGCTAGCCTTCTTAGGGTCGAGTTTCCCATCCCAAGCCAATTTCGGAGCTGGAGGAAAGTCGAGCAGTTCCTGAAATTCCGCCATGAAATGAACCTGACTGCCGCGTTCCAGTACATTCACCCCTTTCTTCGTCGCGATGACCGGATCGCCATCGAAATACGCTGCCCGCTGCTCGAACTCCGTGAAATCCTCGACTGTTTTCAACGCTCGCTGCGAGCCAAATAATCTTTGAATGTTAACACCGCGTAAGGCCGGTGTTTCGATCCGATGGCGAAACTCTTGCGGCCGAATGTCGCCGACGAGATGGAATGCCCCGTTTGAACCACCGTTCGCGTGACAATCAAAGCAGCTCACACCCCGGCTTGCCTTTTCCGAACGGCGGTCGTCGGTCTGATTGAATTGTTGTTGCGGGAAGGGCGTGAGCAGCAGTCTCAGTCCCTCGAGTTGTTTGGGATTAAGAATACCGTTGAAGATGTCGTAGAAGTTATCAATCGTGACGAGCTTTCCTTTTGAAACGTCGCCCAGATCGGGACGGGACGTCAGATAGATCGCAGGTGGGAATTCCGGAAGAAAGTGTTCTGGAAGATCGAAGTCCAGGTCGAAGCGAGTTAGGTCGCGCTGCTCTTGTTGTATCAGTTCCTGAATCTCAAACTTCGGGAAGACCATACCGCCCTCGGGGTGGTTGGCATGGGGCAGAGGCAGAAATCCTTGCGGAAACAGATTCTTGTCACGGATTTGGTCCGGGGTCATGTCAGCGAGTTGGGCCCAAGTCACTCCCGACGGCAATTTCACTCGCACACCTTCCTGAAGCGGTTTGCTGCGATCCATTACCGCTCCCTTGGCCGGACGGTTACTTAGGTCATAACGTTCTGCCAGCAAATCCATCTGTCGTTTCATTATTCCAGGCTTCGCCTCGCTCATGCGGTTGCGGAC
>JBAQJG010000509.1:0-1641 GCA_049300145.1 Chthoniobacterales bacterium
CAGCAGCACCGCGCGAGGCAGCCGGCGCGCCATCGCGGCGAAGCTGACCCCGACAAGGACCGTGCCGAACGACCACAGCGCGGAGTACACTCCTACCAAGGTGTAGGAGAAATGCATTTCTGCTCGCAGCAGCGCCGGCGCGAGGCCGAACGCGTACCGCCAGAAGGCGAAGCCGGCCAGCACGGCGTAGCACAGCAGCGTCGGCGTGTCCCGGCGGAAAGCCTCACCTCGGGAATTGTCCGCTGCATGATGCGGCTCGTTTCGGCGGATAAATGATCCGTTGACCCGGCCGAGGAGATTTCTGCTCCTAACGTACTCGAATTTTCGTTTCATGTGGTCACCCCTCCAAGCCGCTCGCTCTCGGGTAACCGGCGGGCAAGGGCGGACCCGCTCCTTCTGTGGCAGCGCTCAAAGCCGCAGGACGACCGCCATCAGGGCTGCGAGACGGACTTGGTTCGCAGACAGTTTATCGGCAACCGGGTTATGCGGCGGCGGATCACTGGGTTGTGCTTCGGAGATCGGGCCAAATCTGGTGTTCAGGCGCCGGATTGCATCATTGGCAATTGCAGATCGACGCTCCTTGGGGGAGGCTGACCCGGTAAACCAACGAGAGAGGATAACCGCATTCATTGTAATAAATTCCTTTCCGAATAGTTTAACTTTTCGTAACTATCTTAAACGATTTACTAAATCGATTTAGAATGCAAGCAGAATTTGATAAAGCTTCCTCCAAGAAAAAGCCGAACATTAAAACTGTCGCTGCCGCTGCCGGCGTTTCTACGGCAACCGTTTCCAACGCGTTTAATCGACCGGATCAACTCTCACCTAAAGTGCGGGAACGAGTTCTGACTATCGCTCGCGAACTCGGATACAGTGGCGCTAATCCTGTGGCCCGAAACCTTCGCCGTATGTCGACCAACACTATTGGCTTTGTCTACCGGGAGTCTCTAGAGTTCGGGATCAATGACCCGGCGTCTCAACAGTTCCTCCAAGGAATTGCTCAAGCCTTTGAAAGCCGCGGACTCGGACTCCTGCTCCTTCCATACAGCGCGACTGCAAATTCTGAAACGGTTCGAAACGCAGCGGTCGACGGAATCATTTTGTACTGTCCCCCCATCAACACGCCCCTGGTGCAAGTTGTGAAAGATCGTCGGCTGCCGGCAGTTTTCGTCGACTACCCGACTCGCCCCGATTGCACCACGGTCCGGGTTCGCGACCGCTCGGGGGCACGCGCCCTGGCCGAGCATCTGATCCAACTCGGGCACAAACGCTTCGGCATTATCAGCAGCCGGCTCACGGAAGATTTTCGCGAAGGCTTCAGCGATTGGAGTCGCGTCGAACACGATTTTTATTATCCGGAAAATGAGCGCTTGCTTGGTTATCGTCTTGCCCTGGAAGAGGCTAATATTGACCTTAGCCACCACGTCCGAATATTCGAAGGCAAACATAGCGCAACCTTGTTCGGTAGGCGGGCGATCGCCGCCTTCCTGGCTGCTGAATTTAAGCCGACTGCAATCCTCGCAATTTCCGACATGCTTGCGATCGGAGCGATCGAACAGTTGAAAGAATCTGGATTCAAGGTGCCGAACGACGTTTCTGTTGCCGGTTTTGATGATGTGCCGGAAGCGAGCAGGATAGAAC
>JBAQJG010000510.1:0-4684 GCA_049300145.1 Chthoniobacterales bacterium
CGGGTGCGAATGATTTTGCGAAAAAAAATTTCGCGATCTTTCCCATTATCGACCATAGCGCCCAGTCTGCCATATTCCGTGGCGACGAGCGGTGTGAGCTTGTCGAGTCTTTCGAAGACGCTGTAAACGCTCTCCGGCAAAGGGTCGACCCCCTTCGCGTCCGCAGGACAGCCGATTCCAAGAACCGGCTGGGTCGCCCAGCTCCTTCGTATGATCTTCATCCGCGAGCGGTATTCAGGGGAGTGAAGGAGCTGCCCGCCGGAGGCGGGTTCGGCGCCGTTGAGAAACCAATCATTGCCATAGTATCTGCGCGCCCGCCAAAACGTGCTTAGTGCGGATGAGACATAAACATTACGAGAGAGACTGTCGCCGATCATCGCGATATGCGGCAGACGCGCTACCAATTCGGCAGAACTGATCCCACCCTTTTTATACTCCAAATAATCTGCGCAAAAGCGGCACGCCGGGTCGGCTACTCGCTGTAAGTAATTTGCGCTGATCGCCGCAGCAGATTTCACAAAGAGAATTCTCAATCCAGCCAATCCATCGTGGTGAGGAAGCGGCGGAACTCGGCGTCTTCGGTGGAGAGAGCGGGGAGCCATTCACCGATCGGTTCGCGTTTCCACCAGGCTCGATCGCCAGGCGGCGCAAATCGGTAGCGATAAAGGCGCGCCCGGATGTAATGCGGCGGCGCGTTGGGAAATGGATCGTTAGCCAGGAGCGAGAGCGTGCCGGGATCGTTGTGGAGAAGTTTCCAGACGAAATGAAGCGTCCACGGATATTCGGCGGGTGACGCCATGGCAGCGAACCAGATTTGCCAATCGATCCGTGGCTGATACGGCGCGGTAATCGCCGGGCGCCGATTGGGATCACCTGGTTTGGCTTTGAATTCGTATTCCCTCCACTTCGTGTCGCCAGTAATGAAGGCATCATCGGTTCCTTCGAAAACGATTTCGGGACGTTCGCGGCCGACGCTGCCGAACGCGCCGTAGGTGTTCACGAGATCGAGCGGATCGTAGGAGTAATTCATCAACTGACGCCCGGAAACAAGATTGAGCACCGGCGCGATGCTCAGATAGACAACCAAGATCGACAACGCGATCGTGAGTCCGTTCTGCGCGCGCGAGGGCTCTGATTGTTGAGCTGCTTGTTCGGCTCGCCTAACGAGTGATTTCGGGAGGACGCGACCTAGGAATGTGTCGTCGAAGCAGGCGAGGAATGGAATGATGGTGACGTAGTTCAAAAACGAAAGATTGCCGCTGATCATGAGAATGATCTGAAAACTGACCAGCAACACGCCCGCGATGTCCCGGGCATGCCGTGGCCCGAATGAAAACCACGGCACGATCAGTTCGATGAAATGATTCCAGGCTGTCTCGACTTGATGAAACCAATGGGGCGCGAAATGCAGATAGCGGCTGATCGGATTCGGAATCGGCTGCGTTTCGTAGTGATAGTATAGGCAGGTGAGATCGCGCCAGCACGGGTCGCCGCGCAGTTTGATGAGGCCGGCGCCGATCATGATGCGAAAACCGAGCCAGCGAAAAAGCCAGATGACAAGCAGCGGCGGCCGGCGTTTCGGAAATGGCCGGCCATCGAGCAATGGGCAAAGAAAGATCGACAAGAACCCAGTCTCGAGCAGCTGAATTTCCCAGCCGTAGCCGTACCAAATTTGTCCGACGTGGACGATCGACATGTACATCATCCACAGAATCGCGAGAATGAGTGCGTTCGCGTACCCGGCAACAACAACGAGCGACAGAGCGAAACCGATCCACGAGAAGATCGGCAACAAATTATCAGAAAGTCCGAACCAAAACAGCGTTGGAACACGCCACATACATTCGGTGGATGAACCTAATTGCGATTGAATGGCGGCGAGAAAATGATTCGCCGGTGTCAATCCATGCTCGCCGATCAACGGAACGAGTTGTTGCGCCGCAACAAGAAATGCCACCGCATAAACGAAACCGAGCAACCGCAGAATGACAAAGCGCGTCAGCCAGTAGGAATTTCCGGCCGCCAGAAGCTTCTGAAAGAGATTATCGCCATTATCCATCGTCGAACTGCCTGCCTGACGAACAAGCTTCAATGTCTCGACGGCTTCGGCGCGAGGTCGGTGACGAGTTTCTGGAAGCGCGCATCATTCCGAAGCGGATCGAACATCGGATCGAGCCGGAGGAGTGCAGGAGTGAGCGGTATGTTTACCCGTTTTATCAGTCCACCCCCATCCGGTATCGAGAGTAGCTCCTGTAACGCGGCGATGGCGCGGTCGGGGTCTCCTACCTGCGCCGCCACCCGGGCGAGGATCTCGATCGGAAAGGGACCAGCGAACGCGTCTTTCTCGATCGGATTCACGGCCATGGCCCGTTCGGCCAGAGCCAACGCGGCGGCTTTGTCACCAAGACCCATATTGGTCAGCGCGAGATCTCCAATGGGCCTATCATTCTCCGGCTGTTCTTTGAGGAAAGATTCCAGCTCGCTGCGCGCCTGTCGCCAACTTTCCTGGACGGCGGCATGGTCGCCAGCCACTTCTTGCGCCCAGCCTAACCAAAAGCGCAGTTCGCCGTTGATATAACCCAACGCTGGATCAGGTTTGGCCAGTATTTCCTTTAACCGAGGGATGATTTGCGCAGGGCGGCGCTCCAGGATCGCTTGGTAAACTTGTGTTTCCAAGGCATCCGGGTCGTCGGCGTTCGGGTGGAGCGAAGCGAGGATCGCCGAGGCGCGCGGAAGGTCGCCCTTGGCTTGCGCAATATTCGCCTTGAACACAATGGGCACGACGTCGTCTGGCGTGATATCGAGAACCTGATCAAGCTTTCGCAGCGCTTCAGGGAAACGCCGAAGGCAGATATAGGAAGCAGCGTGCTGATCGAGCAGCACAACGTTGCGCGGGTCGAGCCGCTCGGCTTCGTTGAAGTACGACTCGCTCCGGTCTCACTGACCTCGCCTCCGGGCGACATAGGCCAGCGCTTCAGGAATCCGGCTGCTGTTAGGCAGGAACTGACGTGCTTGCTCAAAGTAACGCACGGCAGTGTCGTAATCCTTTAGGCAGGCGTAGTAATACCAGCCCTTGGCATGCAGCGCCTCGCCGAGATTGGGCTGAAGAGCGAGCGCGGTTTCGGCTGCTTGCCGTGCCTCTTCACGGAGGGCGAGCGTTGGTTGAAGAGCCTGTGTGATGTAACCCACGGCATCAACGTATGAGAGCAGCGCCCAACTAAGGGCAAACTTCGGGTCCAACCGCACCGCTTCTCTGAGATATTTCTGCGCGCCAAGGTTGTTGGCAGGTGTGTATAACGTTTTCAGTGTATAAGCCAGACCGCGCAGATAGGCATCGTACGCCTCAGGATTGTCTGTCGGTTTGGCGGCGATGACTTGCTCTTCCCGACCGCTGAGGTGCGCTTGCAACTGATCGGCGATGGCTTTGGCCACCTCACTCTCGACCGAGAAAATGTCGGTCAGTTTGCGATCAAAGGTATCGGCCCAAAGATAGGAATCATTGGCTGCTTTGATCAACTGCACGTTAACACGCACGGCGTCGCCGCTCTTCTGCACGCTGCCTTCCAGGATGTTCGCAACTCCGAGCTGCTTTGCGATCTCGGGCAGGTTTTTAGGCGCGCTTTTGTAATGCTGCGTTGATGTACGCGAGATCACCTTCAGATCGGCGATCTTGGATAAACGCGTCAGAATCTCGTCCTCGATGCCGTCGGCAAAGTAGGCGTTCGCTTTATCCTCACTGCGATTTTCAAATGGCAACACCGCAATCGATTTCGCGGAAACAAGTTTCTCGAAGCGCGGATCATTCCGAAGCGGATCGAACATCGGATCGAGCCGGAGCAGTGCAGGAGTGAGCGGTATGTTTCCTGTAGGCAGCGGACCAGCGTACGGTATCGAGAGTAGTTTCTGTAAAGCGGAAATGGCGCGGTCGGGGTCCCCCGTGCGCGCCGCCACCCGGGCGAGGATCTCGATCGAACGGGGACCAATCAGGGCGTCCTTCTCGATCGGATTCGTGGTCATGGCCCGTTCCGAGAGAGCCAACGCGGCGGCTTTGTCACCAAGGCCCATATTGGTTAGCGCGAGAATACCAATTAGGTCAAAATTTTCCGGCTGTTCTTTGAGGGACGATTCCAGTTCGCTGCGCGCCTGTCGCCAGCTTTCCTGGGCGGCGGCATGGTCGCCGGCGACTTCTTGCGCCCAGCCTAAGTAAAAGCACAGTTCGCCATTGGTGGAATCGCCATTGGTGGAACCCAATGCTGGATCAGGCTTGGCCAATATTTCCTTTAGCCGAACGATGATTTGTGCAGGGCGGCGCTCCAGGATCGCTTGGTAAACTTGTGTTTCCAGAGCCGCGGAGTCGCGGGCGGCCGGGTGGAGCGGAGCGAGGATCGCCGAGGCCCGCAGCAAATCGCCTTGGGCTTGTGCGATACCCGCCTTTACTACAAGGGTATCCAGGTCGTCCGGAGTAAAATCGAGAACATGATCAAGCTTTCGCAGCGCTTCGGGGAAGCGACGAAGGGCGATATAGGAAAGCGCCTGCTGGCTGAGTGGGTAAACGTTGCGCGGGTCGAGCCGCTCGGCTTCGTTGAAGTACGACTCGCTCCGGTCCCACTGGCCGCGCCTCCGCGCGACATAGGCCAGCGATTCAGGAATCCGGCTGCTGTTGGGCAGGAACTGACGTGCTTGC
>JBAQJG010000511.1:0-7614 GCA_049300145.1 Chthoniobacterales bacterium
GCCGTTAGGTTGGCCGTGCACGAAAAGAATTCCTTTGCCCCCCTGCGCCCCAAAGATGAACCCGGCTTTGACCACATCCGGAAAAACAAGAACGGCCACTGCTTTCGATTTAGCTTTGGCGGCCGCCGGATTCTGTGCCACGAGCTGTTGCAGAGCGTGACGGGAGTCGCTGGTTAAATCATCTGCGGATGCCGTGCGAACGGCGAGCAACGCGAGTGCGACCAATATTAAACCGGTCGCGTGTTTAAGTGTTGGAATGATGTGCATGGTGTTTCCTGTTTTGGTTTTGTTTTACTTGCTGTAGGTCCCGGGAATGGGTCCTGGTTTGGGTCTGGCGGTTGGGTAAAGCATAGTCAAGTTGAAGCGCACGCCCCAGTCGGGGCCGTAACGCGGCGAGTCAGCGTAATATTTTCCGCCAACCTGAAGGCTGATCGGTTGTTTTCCGATCTTTAGGATTTGGCTTATCTGGAAAATGAGCGGGACCGTCCACTTGGCGTCGCCGGGGGTATTGTTCCAATTGGCGGTCGCTTCCGTGCTGAGAGTGAAGGTCGTGTGCGTCTTCAGCGTGTAGGCGAGAAACGGCTGAAGAAACATTTGGCTGACGCTCTTTCGGTCCTCTTGGATGGCGACGGACCAGAGTTGGTTCATGAGCGCGCCAGCCGTTAACCCACCCATCTGTTTGAGCACGACAATCGTGGGACCGATTGAGAATGTCCCGGTGCCGAGGAACGGGTGCGTTCCAGTCGGATAGAGAAAGACCGGGCCGATACCCCAAATGAGTCCGAATGGACCGGGTTTCTTCGGCGAAAAGAAGAAGCTCTGGGTGGTGTCGCTTAAACCATCCTGCGAACGGTTTTGCGGCTGTAATGGCGAATTCTTCGGCAGGTTCTCGACGTAGAAGAGGTCGTGTTGCGATACGATCGGAAAAATCGTTCGCAGGATAAGATTCCAATCCTTGGTCAAGGAGATGGGAATGACCGGCTGAATATTGAGCGTGAATTTGTACCCGTTATGCGACGGCCCATAGCCGAAATCTTCGTTCGCTTGAAAGGGCACGCTGATCAGCGACGAAATGGGATTCGCCAATTGTTTGGCGAGCTTGTCTGCCTGATCCGTGTCCGCTTCCACCTCGGGAGCATCGGTGGCGTGGAGCCCTCGAACCGACAAAAGAAAAGCGGCGAAGATGATGCTCAAAGCGCGGGACCTCGTCGCGTATTTCATATCCGTGCGATGATGTTTGTGGCGGTTTTGCTGTGGCGAAGTAGGGGCGCTGAATTTCGGCACAGGCGAACAATGAAAGAATTTCCCGACAGCCGTATATTGGACTTTGGTCCAATGCGTTCAGGAGGCGCAAAGACGGCAAGCGAATCGGCGTGATCGCGATGATCCAAGTCACTTGCTTGCGGACGACACCTGCGAAATGGCCGGAAGATCGGCACGCTCCCGTAGAGCAGGAGCACAGCTTTTTTTGCACAGCCGGACGAAGCCGCGACAACCGGTGCAGCGGCAGCCAGTTGTCCGTCCACTGCATTGATTCTTTACATGCCCCCGCCCAGTGGACCAAACCCATCGAACTCCTGGATTTCGATGTGGTTGGGTCCCGCGGTCTCTCCGGTTATGTCGGCGTATCCCGCCATCTCCTGTTGACCTTGCTGAGCCTTCAGCGCCTGCTTATACGCGTTGTATTGGGCCTGTTTCCCAACGTAGATCTGGTCCTTCTTGCCGGTGGGATATACGTAATACAATTTCCCTTTATACGTCACAGCCGAGACCTTCCCGGCGGGCAGCGCGCTGACTTGCTGTTGCTGCTTGGGGGTGGTAACGATCTTCGTTTTGAAGCCCGCCTGTTGGAGCATGCTCTCTTTCTTCGGCGAGGCAGCGGCGGTAGTTGTGGCGGTGCTGGCGCAGCCGGTGACAAAGGTCAAGGTCGCGACGGCACAGAGAACAGTTGTTAGGCTCAATAGCTTTTTCATATGTTTTACTTTCATGCTGTTGTTAGTTCTGGAGCACGCGGCGCCAAATTGAAGCATCTTTTGGAGACACCCACATTGAGTCCCAGTTCGTGTAGACACGGATGGCGTTCCCATCCGTCTCTGCGACGTTCACACCGGGATGGCGTGTGTACGCCGAAGGGCCGTGATAGAATTTTTGCTGTTTGTGATTTTGCGGCTTTTTCGCACTGAATCCGGCCGCGATAGAGGTCGCGGTACTCGGAAAATTATTGGCAGTATTAGTGCTGGCGCACTGGCCAGGACGGCGGCGCCAGCAATGAGCGCGATGAGTTTGATGTTCGTCATATATTTATGGTTGTACCTTTCTGATTCCTACACGCTGACAGTTCCATACTGAGCGGCGCCCGCATATGGGACCAAAGTCCAACTCCGCGTCGCATTGCTTTTGGGGGCGCTCGCCTCGACACCGAAGGTTTCCGTCGCCTAAAAGTGAAACCGGAGGCCAGCGCCTACCAATTGCTGACCAACCTGCCTATGGCCGTTGCCGACGTCCATAGCGACGTAATCGAGGAATTTGTACTCCACGAATGTGCTCATCTTGCACGTCCAGTAATAATCGGCGCCGGCGACAACCTGCCATGCCAATGAACCGCTACTGGCGCCGCCTCCCGTGTGAAAAGTGCTCCCCGTGCGGTTCACCGTAATATCGCTGCCGGCGGCTGCCGCATAGTACGCTCCTACACCCGCTCCGGCATAGGGCTGGAACTTACCGAACGCGAACCTGGCGATAAAGTTCGTCAAGAACGCTCCGGAGTTGATCAGATTGCTGCTGTGGGCCACTTCGACGTTATTGAGTGAGACGTGGATGTTGGTATCGATGCCGTTATAAAACAGATCCTCTTCAATGGTCGGACGGAATGTTCCGGTGCCGAAAACATATCCGATTTTTACTCCGCCCCATCCGCCAACGTTGCTGTCTGAATGGAGAGAAATTTCGTCGCCGTTCGAGAAAGCAAACGAGCGGCTTCTCTTTACATCCTGATACACATTGGCGCCGCCATCCAGGCCAAAGTACCAGCCGGTGCCAAAAGCACACGGCGGCGGGCCCGGCGCTACCTGCTTGTAGTCGGGCGGTCCGGCCAAGAGCGAGCCGCCGGCAAGAGCAATTGTCGCAAAAGTGATGAGAGTAATTTGCTTCATAGGTTGAACTTTTAGGTCTGAGCATCAGCAACTGCTATTGGACCTTCGTCGTACCCTCCCATTTGCTTTAATGCTGCCTGTGGGCGCTCTTCCAAAAGCGAGAGCTTTCAGCGATTAGGGCAACCGCAACGATGTGGAGCGTAGGATTATCCCGTTGAGCTGGTCGCTCATTATTATAAATTATATAGAAATCAGCGGGAAACAGGACCCTGCATGATCCCGCCAGCGAGAACGCTCCCAACGAGTCGAACTGACTCTGCAGGTAGGAATGTCAACGCGACAGCCGTTCTGATCTCGCGCCGGAAACGTTCAGGGAGCAACCGCCGTACGAACGAGCTGCACAAGGGTTTCGTCTTCGAAAGGTTTTGTAAGAAAGGCGAAAGCTCCGGCATCGAGTGCGGTCTGGCGCACTGACGGATCGTCGCGCCCCGTGATGAAAATAATCCGCGTCTCCGGCGAGTCCTGCCGGAGGCGAGCCTGCACTTCCAAACCGTTCATCTGAGGCATCCATACGTCGAGGACCGCTACACGACATCGGTCATGTTTGAGTCTGGCGACAAAGGCGACCGGGTCGCTAAACTTTTCTGCAATGAGACCGGCCGAGCTCATTAAACGGCCAAGCGCCTTGAGCATGGAAGCATCGTCGTCGAGGAGCCAGATAGAATCGCAGGCGGAAGCACTCAGCGGAGAGCCTTTGGTGTTCACGTCTTCGAAACCATTAAGGGAATTTGTGTTGGGTATGTCTGGTCTAGCCTGGTTCATCGACTAATGGAAAAAGGGAATGATTTAATTATAATTATTATGGGAACGCTAATTATGGGACTCTGATTGATGCAGCGCTATAAGACCTTGGTCTCATCCAACCCGGGGACCACTGGCAGCACAAGTGGTGCCACCCTTTTCTATACGTAAGTCGACGGGTAAATGGCCGTCTCATATTTTAGCTCACTCTTCCGGCTATTTTTCTGCGGCTTTTGCCTGCTCTCCGCAAACAAAACTAGGCGGCTTTTGAGTTGTCCTCCCGCGCCTGGGGCAAGCGAACCGTAAAGCACGCGCCCCCATCGTCACAATTTTCTCCCGAAAGGGTTCCGCCGTGCGCCTCGATGATGCTGCGAGCAATGGCCAGTCCCATTCCAGTCCCCTCGGCTTTTGTCGAAAAGAATGGCTCGAAAAGTTGCTCGGCCATTCCCTCAGGAAAGCCAGGACCAGAATCACGCACGCTGACGAGAACTTGACCGTCTTTGTTCCGGCCCGCGCGGATGACAAGGCGTCGCGCATTAGAAGGCAGGGCGGTCATTGCTTCAAATGAGTTGATGGTGAGATTGAGAAGGACCTGCAAGAGCTGCACCGGATCTCCCGAGACTTGGCCCGCATCGGAATCAACTTCGGCTGTCACTTTTACCTCCCTTCCTATGGCCTCGGCGTGCACAATCCGGAGGAGATCGTGAATTGTTTCGTCGATCGGGATCAGGGAGCGGCGTGCTTCGCCTTTGCGGACCATATTGCGAATACCCTGAACAATCTCACCCGCCCGGCGGCCGTCGGCCACGATGTCGGCGAGCAACTCCGTTAACTCCTCGGTTCCGATTTTGCCCGCCGCGATTAAGCGTCGCCCGGCGCTGGCGTTCGCTACCATTGCCCCAATAGGACTGTTTACTTCGTGCGCAAGCGACGCCGCCAGTTCGCCCATCACCGCAACGCGTCCCACTCGCGCCAGTTCCATGTTTTGCAGCTCGTGCTCTAGTTCCGCCTGCTTGCGCGGGGTGATATCGATACATGAGCCGATGTAACCGAGGAACGCGCCATCGTCGGCGAATCGTGGCGTTCCGGTATCCAAGACCCAGCGATATTCACCGTCATTTCGTCGCAAGCGATACTCCATCGTGAACAGTTGCCGAGCGTCAAAGGAATTTCCGTATACTTCGAGACAGTGCTCTAGGTCGTCTGAATGAACCCCTTCAGCCCAACCATTGCCCAGTTCCTGTTCCATTGTTCGGCCGGTAAAGTCGAGCCACCCTTTATTGAAGAAGGTGCAAAGCCTGTCTGGGCCCGACATCCAGATCATCACCGGCGCGGCGTTGGCCACCGTGCGAAAACGCGCTTCACTCTCACGCAGCTCTTCCTCCGCTACTTTTCGCCTGGTAATGTCGCGCGACACCCCGCGCGCGAAGGCAGGTTTGCCATGTTTGTCTAATTGGACGCCGCCATAACCCGCGATCCAGCGTCTGCTTCCGTCCGGCCGCGTGATGCGATATTCGCTCTCATTCTCGCCACCGTGCTCGAAAACATCCTGCACAATTTGCTTCATACGTTCGCGATCCTCGGGATGCACGACCTGGAGCAATCGGTCAAAGTTCACCGGCTCCGACTCCGTGAAGCCGAACAAGCTTCTCCATTTTTCGGTTACCCAAAGTTCGTCATCCTGGATGTTCCAAAGCCACAGACCGAGGTTCGCCGCGTTGGCCGCGAGGGTAATGCGTGCTTCGCTTTCCCGCAGCGCGGCGGCCTCGCTGGCTTGAAACTGCTTGGCAACCTGTGCCGCGTGGAGCAGATCGTCGCTCAACTCATAGCCCATCGCCGCGATAATGCCCAGGTACGGGAAGCTGATGAAGAATGGCGCTTGGATTACTCCCCAAATTACCAAGGCCGATTGCCCGAGCGCCAATGTGATAAAGAAAATTGCGCTCCCGCCCACGACGAGTGCACGCCGGCGGTTGCCACGCCGCCAGACGGTGATCGTGACATCCACTAAAAAGATGAGGAGCAACAACAAACTTAGTTGGCCGATCAAGGTCCAGGGGTTTGGCACGCCAATGGCAACCGAGACGCTTTCTCCGCCCCACCAGGGGAGGTGCCGCAGGCTCGTGATTTCGCGGTAGTTGAGGTTCGGTGTGAAAAGGAAATTGAGGACCAGTGCCAGCGTCCGGAGGCCGCAGACAGTCCACACCAGCCACCGTCGCCCGGCGCGGAGATAGAGATGTACAAACCACACAACCGACACGACCAGAATCCACACCGGCAGGTGCGCCCATCGTATCAATGCGCCGTATTGGGCGGTCGTTTGGGCGTGCATCGCAGCCAACTCGAACCCTGCGATCAATCCCGCTGCCACAGCGCTGCACGAAAATAGCAAATGCACCCACTGCTCGCGCTGCCTGAACCACACCAGCAGATATATCCCCGACAGCGTGAAACATAACGCGGCGTCCATTGACCAAAGCAGTGTGACCCAGCTCATCAGGACAGGACCGGAAAGTAGAGGATGCGAGAAGAGTTCGGGAAGTACGCGAAGTCGCGGTATTGAGAAAACAACTCGATTTCAGGTGAGGCCGAAGCGTGGAAAACCTCGCGGATATTTTGTTCGATCGCGCGAATTACCGATAGATTGCCCCGCTCGCGGCAGGGCACGAGCACTGACTTTAATGGGGGTTGCAAAGTAGCCTCTGCGGGAACCAAGGAGACAAGCAAGCTTGCTAGCGCAATAAAACGCTGCATAACGCGTGAGTTGGCTGGGATAATAAGGAAACCAACGCCGACTGTAAATCCATATCGAGGCGGAATTCTTTTTCACCTCGACCAGGCGACTAAGCGCGAATTCAGTACACCCCTGCTTCCGCCGATTTTAGGTAGTGTCCTAATTTGAAAGTCATTCAGAACGCCATTCATCGCGTTCATTGCGTAAAACGTCCCCCTTCTTATCGAAGTCTTCATAAGGAATAACCTTCTTTATTCGTTCTTCAATTTTAGACATTAAACGCGCAAGGCTTCCTGGATTTAGTGGTTTGCCGTTGTGCTTGAAGGTGATCGCCGCCAGAACGCTACAATCACCCTCGCTTACCTTAAGAGTCTCCTTCATTTTCTTGCTTTGCTCGCAATCGCCACTTTGACAGCGGTCTCGGCTGAATCTACCGGTGGAATCTCCAAAACGGTTGTGTATTGCGGTTCGTCATTTTCGAGATACGACCATGCGTAGCAACGTTTTGCTTTTGGATGGCCTTCAAGCTCGAAAGTTTCAACGACGCCATCCCATGCAACCTCGCCACGAAACAATTCAATGACTGGCTCTGAGCCGACGTGAACGGCCTTGCAGTGGTGCATCGTTTCGACTGCTTCTCTCAGCTTTTCTACGCGTTCGCTCACGCTTCGATCATCTCAACGAGATTGCGGACTGTCCATGCGGAACTTGTGACGCCAGCGGCCATCGCGGGTGTGCAACGAATGGCGCTATTGAATTTCACGAAGTTGTAATACCGTAATGCAAGGCGACCGCTGCCTTGAAGTACCCGATTTTAAGGTGCCTTGCCGCCCTGGGCCTGCAAAGATTCAACTGGAACACCCAGCCATTTCGCAGCGGCTTCGCGTTCTTCGAACATCTCGACGTTCAATGGCGAGTGATCGGTCATGAGGGCATGGATTCTAACGAGATGGGAAGCTTCCGGGCGCGTAACATAAAACGCGGACT
>JBAQJG010000512.1:0-1605 GCA_049300145.1 Chthoniobacterales bacterium
CCGTATGTCCGCCTGGGCTTTAATTTGCTTTGATCTTTTCCGGAACGGTCCTTTGTGAGGATGAAGAGCCGTTCTATTCCTCAAAAACTAAGGCCGCCGAGGCGGCCTTTTGTTTGCAGACATCGCGTCCTGAAAGTTCGATGTCTGCTTTACCCCCAAAAGATGGGGTAATCGGCCGGCGGCTTGTGGATAGCTGGAAGATTTTTGGGTGCTGCGCTTCAGGCTGATGGTGAAACGGGGTCACCGTTGTACGGGCCCCAAGCATCAGAAGGAGAAGCGCAGCATGGACTATTTTGCTGGATTGGACGTTTTGGTCAAGGATACGAGCGTCTGCATTGTGGATGACGTGGGCAAGATCATAAGGGAAGTGAAGGTAGCGAGCGAACCTGAAGCTCTGCTGGGGGTTCTGAAGAATACTGCCTACCGTTTTAAGCGGATTGGATTAGAAGCTGGGCCGCTGTCGCAATGGCTCTACAGCGCACTTACGGAAGCGAACTTGCCGGTGATCTGTGTTGAGACCCGGCACATGCGAGCGGTATTGAAGGCACAGATCAACAAGACCGATCGCAACGATGCCCGCGGCATCGCGCAGATGATGCGGGTGGGACTTTACCGTCCGGTGCATGTGAAGACGCTACGCAGTCAGAAGCTGCGCATGCTGCTGACCCACCGCAAGCTACTGCAGTCGAAAGCGATCGCGATCGAGAACGATTTGCGCGGCACGTTACGCAACTTCGGTCTCAAGGTTGGCATAGCTGGGCGGACGAAATTCGAGGCACGCATCAAGGAGCTCGTCGAGGACATGCCCGATCTAGCGGTGCTGGTTGAACCGCTGCTTGTTGTCCGGCGCGCGTTACGCGAGCAGATCGCTGTTCTGCATCGCCGCCTGCTCACCATTGTACGGGACGATGAGGTGTGCCGCCGCCTGATGACCATCCCCGGTATCGGCTCGGTGGTAGCGCTGACCTATCGCGCTACTGTCGATGTGCCCGCTCGCTTCCGGAAGTCAAAGTCTGTCGGGGCGGTGTTTGGATTGACGCCCGCTAGGGACCAATCTGGCGAGCGCGATCGTCCCGGTGCCATCTCGCGCTGCGGCGACCAGATGATGCGGACAACGCTCTATGAAGCCGCCCAGGTCATGCTGTTACGTTCGGCAAAATGGTCCTGGCTCAAGGCCTGGGCGATGAAGATCGCCAGGCACCGCGGGATGAAAAAGGCAATCGTTGCGCTAGCGCGACGCCTGGCCGTAATTATGCACCGCATCTGGACTGATGGCACCGAGTTCAGATGGACCAGGGAAGCTGCAGCAGCATGAGGCCGCTCAGAATCCAATGCGATAGGAGGAAACTCGAGCTCCACTAAGCGGTGGAACGATGTCCCTCGCGGGACGGTGGATGAGGTGAGTTCGCATGTCCGCTTGGACCTGCCGACAACTACGGCAAGGCCGCGGTAAAGATCGTTCCACCTCGTCCTCGAATCCCATGATGGAACGGCCTTGGCGCCGATTCCGAAGAGAAGCGCGAGCCCGCAAGTGACATCGACATCGCAGTCGTGGTGAGTCTGAAAGCGCTTGACCTCAACCGGCCGATTAGAGAAGCGGACATC
>JBAQJG010000513.1:0-1630 GCA_049300145.1 Chthoniobacterales bacterium
GATCCAAACGTTATCGGCAAAAGAATTCGCTTGGACGAGGATGGCTACACGATCATCGGGGTGATGCCGCCTGATTTTCGTCATCCCGGTAAAGGTCTTAGCGGTGATGTGGAACTTTGGGTAGCCGCAGGATTCGTTGCTGCGCCGTTTCCGGTCCCGCCGGTTCGAAGTGCCCGATTTCTTCCCGGCGCTATCGGACGGCTCAAGCCCGGATTGTCCATCAAAGAAGCGCAACAAAGATTGGATGCGTTCGTTAGGCAATCACAGCAGAGCTATCCAAATGACTATCCTAACCAGTCACATTGGGAGCTTCGAATTGAGCCTGTGCAATCGAGCCTTACCGGGATGACGAAAATCAGGCGGCATCACCCCGATGATGGTGTAGCCATCCTCGTCCAAGCGGATTCTTTTGCCGATCACGTTTGGATCGCCACCAAACTGTCGCTTCCACAATGCGTCACTGATCACCACGGGATCCAAAAAACCTGGGACCCAATCTGCTTGCGTGTATGCGCGCCCCAATGCAGGTTTCGCCCGCAGCATGTCAAAATAACTCGGACTCGTGCCGAGCATCTCGACGCGCTCCACCCGTTCGCCACCGGTTAGAGCGGAGGGGACGGGAAAGATCACGCTAATCTGCTCAAAAATGTCCGAATGCTGGCGCAAATCTTCAAATTCCGGCACGGACATGCCGACATCCCTGGCGCCGGCGCGATTGTCAAAAATTCGAACCAGTCGCTCCGGCTGAGGAAATGGCAGCGGCTGGAGAAGGACTGCCTGAACGAGCGTGAAGATGGCGATGTTGCCACCAATTCCGAGCGCCAAAGTCATCACGCTAACGAGAAGAAAAGCCGGCGTCTTTACAAGTGTTCGCGCAGCATAGCGCAAATCGGCGATGAGATTTTCCATAGATTTGTTTCTTGCTCTTTGTAATGGAGAAGCGACATTCCACAAGTTCATTATTTTCACAATGATATTGCCGTTTCCGCACTATTCCGCTATTCATTGGGAGAGGTTTTAGGAGTAATTTAGGAGGCTCCCGTGCTCGATGATTTACGCGCCCTCGTAGAGTTTGCCCAGGCCGGGTCCATAGCCGGTGCAGCCGATCGTCTACACCGGACACCATCCGCTATAACCCGGCAACTGCAAAGGCTGGAGGCTGCATTGGGTGCTGAGTTGCTCGACCGCTCGGTAAAGCCGCCGCGCCTGAACTCGCTGGGCTCCAAGGTGCTTGAACAAGCGCGAGATCTGTTGCAGCGGACGGAGGCGCTGAAATCTCTTGCGTCGCGCGACGCCGAACCTCACGGCCTCTTGCGCATCGGGCTCGCGCATCCCCTGGCCGAGGGGACGCTTATCGAACCTATTCGGGCGCTGACGGAAAAATACCCCAAGGTCAGACTGCGGCTGTTGAGCGAGCTCACGGGTGAATTATTTAACCGGCTGCTCGCGGGTGAGCTCGACGTTGCAGCTGTGCTTTTGCCCGAAGGTAGAATCGCCCCTCCACCACTTCTGACGAATATCATCGCGACGGACCGTTGGGAGATCGTTCAAGGCGCGGCAGGCAACATCGACGCCGACTGGAAAAGCTTAGGCAAAGCACCCTGGGTGCTTAATCCGCCCGGGTGTAAGG
>JBAQJG010000514.1:0-8246 GCA_049300145.1 Chthoniobacterales bacterium
GAATAAGCCTTCACGTAATAACACGTTGATAGCAAGAGGACGATGAGGTGTTCCTTGTCCTCGTCGTACCACGCCTGTTTCTCAATCACGGAATGCCAGTATGTCTGCGCGAATTTCGGCTCATCAACTTTCATCGAGAGTTCCGGCTCCCCTACGCATAAGACCTTCACCATGTAGCTCTGCACACCTCTCATTTCTACGCCCTCGCGGGAAACGCGACGATTTCGGCCGGTGTTTGATCGTTAGATGCGAAGCTGACACGTTGCGCCTGGGCAATGCTGTGCTCGCGCCTCAAGTGGCCGTAGGTTTTCATTGCAAGCGCGCCGCCGTCTTTGTGCCCAAGCCAGCGAGAAACGGTGGGAATGTCCACGCCGGATTCAATACAGCGTGTCGCGAACAGATGTCGAAGATCGTGATGTGTGATGCGGTTCGCGCCAACCTTTTTGCACGCTCGGTTCAGCGATTTCTGGCATTCGCCGACGCGGAATACTTTTGCGTCGAACAGCTCGTCAGAGCGTTCGTGCCGCATTCGTTGAAACAGCCCGCGAGCGTCTGAAATCAGCGGAACGCGCCGCAATTCCCAATTCTTTGTGCCGGTATTGGCGTCGCCGCGCACGACGAGCTCGCCGCCGTCGAAATCAATATCTCGCCAAGCGATCTCGCGCGCCTCACCTACCCGGCAGCCGGTGAATGCAAGACCGGCCGCCAAATCTGCGCAGTTCTGCGAGTCACGACTGCGGCCGGCGCGCATTTCGGAAATCAGCGCGTTAAATTTCTCGGTCGTTGGCAGGGCGATTTCCGTTGTGCGGACCGGTGCACGCTTCAGGGCGGTTGCGGCATTCCCATAGACAACACCGGCTTCCACGGCCACGCCTAGAACATGTCGAAGAATCGCCAGGGTGTTGTTGTAGCGAGTGGGTGATGCGATCTTCGCGTAAGGAGCCGCCCATTTTTTGCAGTCACCTTGTTTGATCTTGCGGATCTCGGTTTCACTCAGCCCGGGCCAGCTTTTGATAAGCGCGGCCAGAACCTCCCTCCAATAAGTGCGCGTGCGTGGTTTGATGGTCACGCTGTCATCGAGGTTTTGCAGATGAATGGCAGCGGCTTCACCAAAAGTCATTTTGGCCGAGACTTCATCATTCCGATCACCGACGCGCGAGCGATGTTCTCTCAAAAATTCAGCAAGCTTTGCTTGCGCCACGCTGAAGTGCGATGTCTTGAGTGATTTCCAAACTTCTTTGCCGCCGGCAAAAGCTCTGGCATAATAGCGGCCAGATTTATGGCGAACGAGATTCTGCAGTCGCGTCCTCTCCCATGTTTTCGTGGGCTTGCGCTGCTTCACGAGGCCGACCGTAGAAGCGCACCGTGTTCGATCTATGCCACTTTACCTAGCATCTGCGCCCGTAGCTCAGCCGGATAGAGCAACGGATTTCTAATCCGTCGGTCGGGTGTTCGAGTCACCCCGGGCGCGCTTTCTTCGGAAGGTGAGAAGTGAATAGCTCTTCTCACTTGTCATCATTCGCTAATCACGTTCTTTCCAACGCCGTTCGTGCTCGAGCAGCCATTTCTTTCGCCACAATCCGCCGCCGTAGCCACAGAGCGTGCCATCCGCGCGAATAACACGATGGCACGGAATCACGATGCAAATCATGTTCGTACCGTTCGCACGACCGACGGCGCGACGCGCGTTCTCGTCTCCGAGCTGTTTCGCCATCCACGAATAGGAACGTGTTTCGCCCACCGGAATGGAACGCAAAATTTCCCAGGCCCGCAACTGAAAGGCCGACCCGACTGGCGCCAGCGGAATGTCGAACTCCAGTTTCCTGCCAGAAAAATAATCGGCTAGTTGCGAACGGATCGCCTCCAGATGTGGGTGCTCGCCCGGCACGATGTTCGTCCGCAAACGCTTTCGCAAAATCGACAATTCCCTTTCCGTTGCCCGCCGATCGACGAACTCGAGCAGGCGCAATCCTTCGTCGTCCGCCACCGCGACCATGGCGCCGAGGGGGGTCTCTATTCGCTCCGCAAAAATGGGAGCACGCGATTTTGCAGCTGTTGGTGGATCGCCAAAAATCCGAGTGAAAGCTTCGCGAAAACCGCTAGCCGATTCGAAACCACTGCCATTCTTTGCATCGTCGACGCGGCCGCCCCGGCGCACTTCGCGGAGCGCAAGACCTAATCGGCGCGCGCGATGGTAAGCCTGGAAGGTCATTCCATAGTGTCGCTTAAACTGCCGTCGCGCCGTGGATGGATCGATTGCCATCGCCGCAAGTTCTTTGTCCGTCAGCCGTCCGTCGGGGGCATGTTCGACTTCCGCGCGCAAGCGCTCAATCAATTTCGGCGGACGTTTGTCCGGATCCATCGGACGGCAGCGCAAACAGGGACGATAACCGCCGTGCAATGCTTCACTCGGCGTAGCGAAAAAATCGACGTTCTCGCGTGCCGGTTTTTTCGCTGTGCACGTTGGCCGACAGAAAATTCCCGTGGTCCGCACGCCGACAAAAAAGATCCCCTCAAAGGTCGAGTCGCGATTGACCAACGCGCGATACATCGTTTCGAAAGAAGGAAGCAACTCCAGCGTTTTCATACGCGCTCAACTTGCATCGTATAACATCCGTGGCTGACGCTGCGGACGTGGACAAATGCAGTCTCCGGGTTTTGCAGGAATTTTTCAATAATTGGTTCCGGTTCGTTTCCATTTACGACTTCGGCATCGATCATGTTTTTCTTGAAATTGTAGGCACGAAGGACACGGCCATCGCGAAATGGCTCCGGATACTCATGGGTTTTCGAATAGCGCTCACACGGCTTCGCATGAACGAAGATCGGCCCGCTCTCTGCGTACGGACGGCCAGCCGGGATAGCCGCGAATGGAAAAAGAATCATACGCTCACCGGGCAGGGCCCAGCGGAGACAGTGCCGACACGGATAACCTGTTGCTGAATCTGCTGCGATGACGGCGTGATCGGATGCGCCTACGTCTGCTGCTCGCCGTGCCGCGTCAGCAATCTCAGTGGAAAGCGGGACGATGCGAAATTCTAAAGTCTTCATGCACGCAAGGTAAACGCATCCATCTTGGTTGCGCATCGACGGATTTCGGGCGGCGAATTCCTGCCTACCAACGATGATATGCAGGATGGCCTTCTTTAACCGCCACAAAAATGCCGCGACAAGTTGCACAAACTTTTCCGCCCGCGCTGAGCGTTCCTTCGACGGTCGCGCGATCGTCGGCTAAATCGACAATCCTTGCGGAAAGATAAACCAGACCCTTTGTCGGGGTCGGTCGCAGCAATTTGATCGCGTACTCGGCTGTGACTGTGCAGGCCGGATGATCGTCCCCGGCGCGTTTCATCAAATGGTAGGCCGCCGTCCAGTTGCAATGACAATCAAGCAACGTCCCGATTATTCCGCCGTTCAAAACTCCCGGAAACGCTTCGTACTTTTGTTCCGGTTTCCATTCCGCGACCACATCATCGCCTTTCGGGAAACTGCGGATGCGCAAGCCTTCGGCATTCGCCGGACCGCATCCCCAGCAAGAATTAGCCGGAGCGTACCGCTCCTGCAGCGATTTCGATTTGTCGTCCGTCACCGCTTCTGTGACGCCGCCCCATTTGAGGAAACGCCGTGATAAGGACGCGCCGGAGGGCCGGTGTAAAGCGAGCGTGGCCGAATCAAGCGGTTGTTGTCATGCTGTTCGACGACGTGTGCGCACCAGCCGGCCACCCGCGATGCGGCGAAGAGCGGCGTGTTGAGTTCCGGTGGAAAACCCAGCATCCAAAACACCGGCGCCGCGTAGAGATCGACGTTCGCGCAAAGATGTTTCTCGCGCTCCATCGTCTCCTCAAGTTTCTCGCAAATCGGAATCCATTGTTCCTTGCCCGTCCGTTTGCCAAGGTCGCGTCCAATCTCGCGCATCACCGGCACACGCGAATCGCCTTTTTTATACACGCGATGACCGAATCCCATGATTTTCGCTTTGGTGGCAAGTTTTTCTTTCAACCAGGCTTCCGCGCGATCGGGCGTCTTAATTTCCTCGAGCATCTTCATCGATTCCTCGTTCGCGCCGCCGTGCAACGGGCCTTTCAGCGCCGCGCAAGCGGACGTGACCGCGGCGTAGATGCCAGCCAATGTAGAAGCGGTTACGCGCGCCGCAAAGGTGGAGGCGTTGAATTCGTGGTCGGCGTAGAGAATGAAAATCGTGTCCAGCATGCGGATTTGCCAATCCTGCGGAACTTTCGCGCCCAATTTGTAGAAGAAATTCCCCGCCTGCGTCAGATCCGGCCTTTCCGGCAACGGTTCTTCGCCATGCGAGATTCGCCATCCATCCGTGATCAATGTCGGGACGCGCGCGATCAATCGAATCGATTTGCGGATGTTGGCCGCGTGCGAGTTATCGCTCAGTTCCTTGTCGAACATGCTTAACATCGACACGCCGGTGCGCAGCAGGTCCATCGGATGCGAGTCGCGCGGTAACAGTCGCAACATTTTCACAACCGGCGCCGGCAATTCGCGTTCCGCTGCGATTTGTCGAGCGAATTCTGTTAGTTGCCTCAGATTCGGCAATTCACCGTTCAGCAGTAGATAAGCGACTTCTTCGAAGCTGGCTTGCTGCGCCATTTCGTGAATGTCGTAGCCGCGATACATCAGGCCGGCATTGGGATCGACCCAGCAAATGGCCGTCTCTCCGGCAATGACGCCGGCCAGGCCGGGACTGTAGGCAGGTGTTGTTTCGTTGCTCATCGTGTCTGCTATTCCTTACTCGTGAAACAGAAACGTTCAAACGCTCAACGCGCAACATTCATTCAATGAACGCTAGGTGGATCGAGCACTCCCATGTCCGCCAACGGACGGACTCGTCCCGTGGCGAGCTCGATGTCAAAAATGGCGGGGGCAGCCGCATTTATTTTAACATCGCGCGCGGAGCGCACGATCCACCTTACCCTGACCAATTTCCTGCCGCCGGATCGTAGTCGAGCAAATCGTACAGCTCCTGCCGGGTTTGCATTTTCCCGACCCAATCCGATTGCGTGCCCGCCTGTTTCAGCGCGCGTAAAAATTCCTCGCTTGCCTTCATCGCCACGCGGAACGCGCTCATCGGAAAAATCACCATCCGGTAGCCGAAATCGGAGAGATCTCGCAAGGAGAGCAACGGGCTCTTGCCAAACTCGGTCATGTTGGCCAGCAGCGGCAGAGCGATCTCCTTTGCGAAATCGCGAAACTCATCCGCGCTTTGCAACGCTTCTGGAAAAATCGCGTCGGCCCCAGCTTCGAGATATCTCCCGGCGCGATCGACCGCGCGATCAAAATCCTCCACTGCTCGCGCATCGGTCCGCGCAATGATCATGAAATCGGGATCGCTTCGAGCCGCCACCGCCGCTTTAATCTTTCCGACCATCTCGTCAACATCGACAATCGATTTTCCGGCGAGATGTCCGCAACGCTTCGGAGATTCCTGATCTTCGATGTGACAACCGGCCAAACCCGCCGATTCCAATTCTCGGATTGTTCGCGCCACATTTTCCGCACCGCCAAACCCCGTGTCTGCATCGACAATCGCCGGAATGCTGACTGCGTTGGCGATGTAACCGGCCAACCGCGCGACTTCCGTCAACGTAAGTAAACCGATGTCGGGCACCCCCGCGGTCGAGTTCGCCATTCCCGCGCCGCTAATGTAAACCGCTTCGAAACCGATGCGCTCAACTTGCCGCGCCATCCCCGCATTCGGCACGCCTGGAATCGCGACGCAGCTTTTATTTATCAGCTCACGGAGTCTCGCCGATTTCGTTTGCTTCATTCTTACTCCTGTTCGCCTGCCACGCTCTAGGTCGCCGCGGCGACCGAAGCTGGTGCTCGTATTCTTATTCCTTCATCTCCACCGCCCGCATCAATCCCTCTACGTTGTCAGCCTCATCCAGGTTCCACACAAGATCGACAATCTTCTTCGCGCGCACATCGCCCAGCGCCGGCGCGACCAGCGCCTTGAATTTTCCTTCGACCTCGGAATCCTTCAGCGGATTTTTCGCGTGACCGAGCGGATAATCGACGCGCTTCGTCAATCGCTTGCCGTCGGCAAGATCGACATGCACGATGTTGGCGACTGCGCCGGGATACATCGCGCTTAATTCGGCATTGCGTTCCACTTTCACATTCTCCAGAAATTTCAAAACCTTCGCATCCGCGAAGCGTTCCCGCTCGAATTGCTTGCTCGTCACTTCGCCGTCGATCAACGCAATCGCGGCGATGTATGGCAAACTGTGATCCGCCGTCTCGCGCGTTTCCGGTTTCCATTTTTCCAGCTCGCTTCCGATGATGTCGACCGACGCGTCGTGGCTCTCGATCGTCAGCGACCTCACCTGCGCAAGGTCGGCAATTTTTTTTCGGAGGAACAGCGCCGCCTCAATCGCGCTCTGGCTGTGATATTCCGCCGGCCAATATTTGATACTCGTGTTCAGGATCATCGATGCCGGTCCATGATCCATCTTCGGAAACGGCACAGAAAACTTCTCCCCGATTTTGCCTAACGAGACGCCAAGTTGTTTCTCGAAACCCATCTGCCCCTCGAAAATGGGAGCGGGTCCGGTCATGCCGGCGCGCGCGAGTAGTGCGGAGTAAACGCCGTGACGCGCCGCGTTTGCGAATGCGACACCTTTCCAATGTGAGAGTTCGCCGACGCGCGCCTGACGCATCGCCGCGCACGCGACGCCGGCGATATTCACCGCGTGCCGCGTCTTCTCCGGATCGAGTTTCATCAAGTGCGCGCCGGCCAGTGCCGTCGAGAACGCGCCATAGGTGACATGGTCCCAACCGCGCGCTCGAATACTGGCCGCGTCGCACAACCGGCATTGCACTTCATATGCGAGCGCGATTGCCGCAATTAATTCACGGCCATTCGCGCCGACGTTTTGCGCGACCGCGAGCGCAGCGGAAATGTTATCGCTCGGGTGCGCCGGTTCCTTCGAGAGATAAGTGTCGTTGTAATCGAAATAACGAATGCAACATCCCGTCGCGAACGCCGCCCAGTCCGGCGGCGATTTGTGCGATGTCCCGATGATTGTCGCTCCATTCTTGGCCGAAAATTCCGACGCTACCTTGCGCGCGATCACGCACGGCTCCTCATTCCAGGCGCCAAGCGCGCAGCCGATCGAATCGATCACGCGCCTTTTCACTTCGTGCACGACTTCCTTCGAAAGATCTTCGAAGCGAAGGGCGCCCGCGTAATCCGCGAGTTGATGAGCGAGTGTCTTGGTCACGGGAAAAATTGAAGCTGCAATCTGCCGATGGGATGCGATTCGGCAAGCGGATTGGGGCTTGCATTCTCATTATCAGGCAACTCCACGACTGGCGGAATTCCTTCGTGCCCTTCGTGCAATCCGTGGTTAAATCTCTCTCCACATGAGCAAAGTCTATCCCAACGCCACGGCTGCGCTTGCCGGCCTGCTCAACGACAACATGACGATCGCTGCAGGGGGGTTCGGGCTGTGCGGCATACCGGAGAATCTCATCGCCGCACTGCACGACAGCGGCGTGAAGGGCCTCACCATCGTCGGCAACAACGCGGGCGTGGATGGTTTCGGCATGGGGGTTCTGCTCACTACGCGGCAGGTGAAAAAGGTCATGGCTTCGTACGTTGGCGAGAACAAGGAATTCGAGCGCCAGGTGCTGTCGGGTGAACTCGAACTGGAGCTCATCCCGCAGGGCACGCTCGCCGAGCGGCTGCGCGCAGGCGGCGCGGGGATCCCGGGGTTTTACACTCGCACCGGCTTCGGTACCAAACTGACCGAAGGCAAGGAGACGAAAGTTTTCGACGGCAAGGAATACGTGCTCGAACCCGGCATTCGGGCCGAGGTCTCCCTCGTGAAGGCGTGGAAAGGCGATAAATCCGGCAACCTCATTTATCGAAAAACCTCACGGAACTTCAACCCGATGATCGCCAGTTGCGGCAAGGTTTGCGTGGCCGAGGTCGAGCAACTTGTCGAGATCGGCGAGCTTGATCCAGACCAGATTCACACGCCGGGCATCTTCGTCGACCGCATCATCCAAGGCGCGAGCTACGAGAAACGCATCGAGTTCCGCACCGTGCAGAGCAGCGCGACCTCAAAAAAAGAAAATCCGATCCGTCAGTTGATGGCGAAGCGTGCGGCCCAGGAGCTGCGCGACGGCTACTATGTCAACCTCGGCATCGGCATCCCGACGCTCGTGGCCAATTACATTCCTGAAGGCATGAACGTCACGTTGCAATCCGAGAA
>JBAQJG010000515.1:0-19465 GCA_049300145.1 Chthoniobacterales bacterium
GGCGAATCTCCTCGAACAAGCGGCGAAGATGAGCGAAGGCGAATACGCCGAGCGCGCCGAGCGCACCCGGCAAGAGCTTACCGATGAGCTCGAACCAATTGACTTTTACGCGCGTGCATATCGCCAGATTCTTCGTGGCGAACCTGTAAAGTAGAATGGTTTTGCTCACGCATCCATTCGGTAACGCAAACGTCCGTGCCGTGCTCGACGCGTTGAGCGGCGCGGGACTGCTCACGAGATTTGTGACCACCATCGGGTGGTCGAAGAATTCATATCCCGGCGTGGCTAAAAAAATTCGGGGCAAACTTCGTCGCAACTACGGGTTGCCGGCAGACAAGATCGACATCCACCCATTGCGCGAATCGGTGCGGCTCCTGGCGGGAATCTTTCGGGCGAAGGCGTTGACGCGGCACGAATCCGGTTGGGCGAGCATCGATCAAGTCTGGCAGAGCCTGGATCGCGAGGCCGCACGAGGTCTGCGTCGCGGAAATTACGGCCGCGATTTGCGCGCAGTTTACGCCTATGAAGATTGCGCTGAGCAATTATTTTTTGCTGCGCGCGATCTCGGGCTGAGGCGTGTTTACGATTTGCCGATCGCGTATTGGGAGACGACTCAGCGATTGTTGCGTGAAGAGGCGCAACGTTATCCGGATTGGGAGCCGACGCTGCTAGCAACGCGCGATTCGGCAGAGAAACTTTCGCGCAAAACGCGCGAGCTCGAGCTCGCCGATCTGGTGATCTGTCCGAGCCAGTTCGTTTTGGAATCGCTGCCGGTCCCGCGACGGCGGGACGCCCGGAAAAAATGTTTGTTCGCGCCGTTTGGCTCTCCCATTGTCGCACTTGGTGGCGAGAAGCGAGATTCAGGATTGCCGCTGCGCGTTCTTTTCGCGGGCGGGCTCACGCAGCGCAAGGGCCTCGCTGATTTATTCGCAGCGATGAACATGATTAACTCGCGCGAAATTCAGCTCGTGGTGATGGGCTCGTTGTTGCAGCCGCTCGCCTGGTATCGCCATCGGTTTTCCGATTTCGTTTACGAATCGCCACGACCGCATGAAGATTTTCTCCGGCTCATGCAGAGCTGTGACGTTTTCGTTTTGCCGTCGATCGTGGAGGGCCGCGCGCTCGTGCAACAGGAAGCGATGGCCTGCGGACTTCCATTAATCGCGACGCGAAACGCCGGCGCCGATGATTTGATCGAAGAGGGCGTAACCGGATTTCTCGTGCCGATTCGTTCGCCGGAGGTGATGGCGGAAAAAATAGGGTGGTGCGCGGCCAATCGATCGCGCCTGTCTGGCATGGGGATTGCGGCCAAGCAGCGGGCGGGTGAGCTTAGCTGGCGCGCGTACGGTGAAACGATAGTCAGCGCGATTCGCGAATTAATTGATGAACAGCATCGACAGTTCTGAAGAAAAAGCGAAGCGCTACATTCGCCGGCTGATCTGGCTCTATTTCTGGCTGCTCTTAATAGAAGGGGCCTTGCGCAAATGGGTCCTGCCCGATTATTCGAACCCGTTGCTTCTGGTGCGCGATCCCGTGGTCATCGCGATTTATTTGTGGGCCATTCCCGCGCGCGTGTTTCCTCGGAACGGCTGGACCATTGCCCTCGTCGTCATCGGGTTCCTTTCGCTTCTCGCCACTTTCGTTCAACTCTGGCCCTATATATCGCCCAAGATGATCGCACTGGTCGGCGGATACGGTTTCCGTTCCAACTTTTTCCATCTCCCGCTGATTTTCATCATGGCCAGTGTCTTGCGACCGGAAGATGTGAAAAGATTCGGCTGGTGGACACTGCTGATTCTGGTGCCGATGTCGATGTTGATGGCGGCGCAATTCGGCGCCGCGCCGGATGCATTTCTGAATCGGACGCCCGGTGGCGAAGGCGAAATGATGATGGCAGCGCTCGGCAAGGTCCGGACAGCAGGGACGTTCTCGTTTGTGGTCGGCGTGGCGGCGTATCTTTCTTTGGCTGCGGGCTATCTGGTGTGGGGATTGTTGTACCCGGGTCTCTATAAGAGCTGGTTGCTGACCGTCGCCGGAATCGCGCTCGTCGTCGGCATCGCGGTTTCCGGCAGTCGCTTGACCGTTGGTGCGTGTGCAGTGGTTGTCGCCTCGCTTGTGCTAGTCATCGCTTTGCGGCGCGACGTCGTCAACCGCTTCGGCCGCGCGCTGATCGTAATTTTGATCCTTGGACTAGTGGTGAGCCGGCTGCCGGTCTTTCACGAGGGCGTCAATGTTTTAAGTACGCGATTTGCCGAGGTGGCAGCGGCGAGCGAGCAATCAGTGGCCCGCGGACTCATCGCCAGAGTCTTGGCAAGCTTCGAGGACGCTTTTTTCGTTTACGGGAAAGCGCCGTTTCTAGGGTATGGGCTGGGGATCGGCACGAACGCCGGCGCGAAATTTCTCACCGGTCACAGCGGGTTTCTCCTAACGGAAGGCGAATGGTCGCGCATTTTTCTCGAGAGCGGACCGGTTCTTGGACTCGCGTACGTCGCGTGGCGGTTCGCTCTTGTCGGCCGAATTGGATGGCTCTGTATAAGGTCGGTGCGATTGGGGAATCCGCTGCCGCTTTTGCTTTTCAGCTCGAGCTTTCTTCCGATGCTCATTGGTCAATTCGGGCAGCCGACCATTCTTGGTTTTACAGTGTTCACCACTGGTCTCGCGCTGGCCGCAAGAAACGAAGAAACTTCCGCGGCCGCGAGTGCGGCAGAGACGCCTTCCATGCGTTTCAAATCTGTCGAAAGAATTGTTCGCCGCCGCTCTGCCTACGCCGAACGGTTGCACGGGCCAGGCGTCCGACACGATCAAAGCAATGGTTCTGTTGATCGGTAACTATTCGCTCGATCAGCAGCAAAGCATGCAGCGATTCAATGCGATGATGCTGCAAGGCTTGCGCGAGTGCGGCGTTGAGGCCGAACTCGTTCGACCACCTGCCGTGCTCGGAAGAATCTGCGCGCTTGGCGCGACGGCGGCAAAGTGGCTCGGCTACATCGACAAATTTATTCTGTTTCGCTGGCGACTCTGGCGCAAACTAGCGGCGCGACCCGCGCTCATCCACATTTGCGATCATTCCAACGCAACTTATGCGCGGTTGGCGCGAAAGTTTCCGCTCGTGATCACATGCCACGACCTGCTCGCTGTGCGCGGAGGATTGGGTGAAGACACGGACTGCCCGGCCTCATTTACCGGTCGCATGCTCCAGCGCTGGATTTTGCGCGGTCTGAACCGCGCAGATATCATCGCATGCGATTCGCGCGCGACTGCGCAAGACGCAGAGAGGCTCCTCGCCCGGGAAGGTGATCGACCGCGCATCAGCTTAGTTCACGTCGGGCTAAACTTTCCCTACCGGCACTTGCCTAACGACGTTGTCGATGCGCGGCTACGAACGATTGCCGACCTAAGATATGAAGAGCGCTTTGTTTTGCACGTCGGTTCGAATCTTCGCCGAAAAAATCGTGAAGCCGTGCTCCGGATTTTTGCCAAATGCGCGGATGCACTGGATGCGCAAATGGTATTTACAGGCAATGCATTGAGTGACAGCCTGCGCGGGCAAGCCCGCGATCTCCAAATCGAGAGTCGCATCGTCGATGTTCCGAACGCATCGAATGAACTTCTCGAAGCGCTTTACAACCGAGCCCACGCGCTGCTCTACCCGTCGCGCTTCGAAGGATTCGGTTGGCCGATTATTGAGGCGCAGGCCTGCGGTTGTCCCGTCGTGTGCAGTTCGGCCGGCCCGATGGCGGACGTCGCGGGCGCAGGCGCCTTGCTGCACGAGCCAGATGATGAAGAAGATTTTGCGGCCGATCTGTTGCGACTGGCCGATCCGGAAGAGCGCAGGCGCTGGAGTGCCAAAGCGTTCGAGAACGCGAAGCGATTTTCCGCCGCGCGCATGATCTCTGAATATCGCGAATTGTATCGTTCGCTTGCGCCCGCATGCTAAAGAAATTGGCAATGTTCTTGTCGATCTTGCTGCCGTGGCCGGCCCGGCGCCGTTTGCTCGAGAGGCAGTTCGGCTATTCGATTCATCCCACCAGCCGAATCGGTTTTGCTTGGACTTGTCCCCGTCGCCTAGTCATGGAGGAGAAGTCTCGCATCGGACATCTGACACTTTGCAAAAACATCGATCTGCTGTATCTCGGCGCACACGCGATTATCGGGCAGTTAAACTGGATCACAGGCTTTCCCAGCGGAACCAGCCGCCATTTTGCACATCAACCGGACCGACGTCCCGAGCTTATTCTTGGAGCCCACGCTGGGATCACTAGCCGGCATTTAATCGACTGCACCGCGCGTGTCCGCATCGGTGCGTTCGCGACCGTGGCGGGATTTCGATCGCAGCTCGTTACGCACAGCATCGACCTGGAAGCCGGACGGCAATCATCGGAGCCAATTGAAATCGGAGAATACAGCTTCGTCGGGACTGATTCTGTGATCCTCGGTGGGAGCAGCCTGCCCCATCATTCGGTTCTCGGCGCGAAATCGCTTCTGAACAAAAAGTGGGACGCGCCGTTTCATCTTTACGGCGGAGTTCCCGCGAGGCCGTTGCAGGAACTTTCGCATGAAATGGAGTATTTCCGCCGCAAAGAGGGATTCGTGTGGTAACGAGCGGTCGAACTCGCACAGTACAATAGTATGTGCGGAATTGCAGTCCATTTCCGCTCGTCTGGTCGCGCGGCGCCGCTGGATCTTGAACTGCTGAAGCACCGCGGGCCGGATTCTTCGGGCGAATGGAGTTCAACCGATGGCCAATGCTGGTTGGGTAGTACGCGTTTGGCAATTGTCGATCTTTCGTCCACCGGTGCGCAGCCGATGATCGATCCCGCCAGCGGCAACGTGATCATAATGAACGGCGAAATCTATAATCATCGGGCGTTGCGCGATTCGTTAGGCCAGAATGTGGATTGGCGCGGCACGAGCGACACGGAGACGCTTTTGCACGGATACGCGCGCTGGCGCGACGGCGTGCTCGACCGAATCAAAGGGATGTTCGCCTTCGCAATCTATGACTACGCACGCGGGGAGTTGTTTCTCGGGCGCGATCGTCTCGGCATAAAACCGCTGTATTACACGCTGGACGCGCACGGCGTCCGCATTGCCTCAGAGGTGAAAGCGCTCGCTGGCGTAGGCCAAGCGATCTCAGCAGCGTCGATCTCGGCTTATCTTCAATGGGGCGCTTGCCCGGAGAAAAATCTTCTCTACTCAAACATCCATGCTTTGCCCGCGGGTCATGCGATGACCATCGGCAGTGAGGGGCAACGCGACATTTGGCGATACTGGCCGTCGCGCCAAGCATTTGTTTCTTCCACCGATCAGGTTGTTCGACGATTGCGCTGTCTAATCAACAAGGCCGTGGAAGAACATCTTCTTTCCGACGTGCCGGTCGCCAGTTTTCTCAGTGGCGGAATTGATTCGTCGATTGTAACAGGGATTGCCGCGCAAAAGCTGGAGAGAAAAATGCAAACATTTTCCCTTGCTTTTGACCTCGCGGAATTTGACGAGAGCCCGATCGCGCTGGAGATCGCGCGGCGCTACCGCACGGACCATCACCGCATTGAGCTTTCGGAAGAGGAAGTCATTCACTCGGTGATAGAAGCGGTGGACAAACTCGATCTGCCTTCGGTCGATGCGATCAACACCTACATCGTGTCGCGCGCGGTGGGGAAGCATGGAGTGAAAGTGGCGTTGTCAGGTCTCGGCGGCGACGAGTTGTTCGGCGGTTACGCCACTTTCCGCGATGTTCCGCGGCTGAAGTCAATTTCCAAACTGCCGCGCCCACTTCGGCGAATCATGGGAGCAACCGGATATTCGGGTGACCGATTAGCAGACATTCCCAACAATGCCGAAACCGGTGAGTTAGCAGGATGGCGCCGGCGATTTTTCACCGACCGCATGCTCGATTGTGCTGGACTTCCAAATGGAACAATGCCGTTCGAATGCCCGGTCCAGTTGCCGGATGATTACGCCCGCATCAGTTGGGCGGAACTCACTGGCTATATGCGTCACATGCTGTTGCGAGATGCAGATCAAATGAGCATGGCCGTTTCCCTCGAACTGCGCGTGCCGTTTCTCGATCACGAACTCGTTGAGTATGTGTTAGGACTGCCTGCGGCGGAGAAAAAGCGCTACCCTGGACCGAAGGGGTTGCTCGTGGAAGCATGTCGCGACCTTCTTCCGCCATCCGTCTATCAGCGTCCGAAGAGTGGCTTTGTCTTGCCGATGAGAGCTTGGATGCTTGGCCCGTTGGCCTCTTTTGTTGATGAGGGAGTTCGCGAAATAATCGCGCGCGAATTATTGCCGGAAGATTTTGTAAACGACATCAGCCGCGCTTTTCGCAAGGAGCGTCTGCACTGGACGCGTCTGTGGAGCGTGGTGGTCCTGGGCCATTTCGCTAAGCGAATGCAATCGTGGCGCCGCTCGGATGAAAATACTTCGGTCCATTCACTCGCTTAATCCGGCGATCGGCGGCCCGATGGAAGCGGTCAAACAATCATCCTCAATTTTGATCAGTCGCGGGCATCGCGTCGAAATTATTTGCCTCGATACACCGAGTGATCCGTGGATTCGCGAATACCCGGTGACGGTCCACGCGCTCGGTCCCGGCCGCGGCAGCTACGGATACGCGCCGCGTTTTACTCGCTGGATTGAAGACCGACATCGTGAATACGACGCCATGATTGTCCACGGCCTGTGGCAATACAACAGCTTCGGCGTCTGGCGCGCCTTGCGAGGCAGCGCGACACCATACTTCGTTTTTCCACACGGAATGCTCGATCCGTGGTTCAACCGCACGTATCCGGTCAAACACATTAAGAAACTGCTGTATTGGCCGTGGGCCGAATATCGCGTGCTCCGAGACGCCGCGGCTGTTCTTTTTACTTCGGAAGAAGAACGCCGTCTGGCGCGAGAATCCTTCTCGCCTTACAACTGCAATGAAATCGTCGTGAATTACGGCACCGCCGCGCCCGATGCCGATCTGGCAACTGCGCGCGAAAATTTCTTAAACAATTTTCCGTCACTGCGCGGAAAACGGTTTCTGTTGTATCTCGGCCGTTTGCACGAAAAGAAGGGCTGCGATTTGCTCATCGAATCGTTTGTCCAGACACGCGCTGCACACGGCGGGGCCGCCGAGCATTTGGTCATCGCCGGTCCTGCCGGTGATCAAGACTATTTGCAGCGACTGAAGACTCTGGCGGCGGATGCGGAAACTTCGATCACGTTTTGCGGAATGCTCAGCGGCAATCTCAAATGGGGTGCGTTTAGCGCAGCTGACGTGTTCGTTTTGCTCTCGCATCAGGAAAATTTTGGCATCGCCGTGGCCGAAGCCCTCGCTTGCGCAACCCCGGTTTTGATTTCGAACAAAGTGAACATCTGGTGTGAGATCGTGAACGATGGCGCCGGCTTTGCCGATAAAGATGATCTCGCCGGTGTAACGCGCCTGCTCAATCGTTGGACAGACATGCCGGCTGCGGAACGCGACGCAATGAGAACGAATGCGCGCGACTGTTTCGCCCATCGTTTCGAGATCAATCGCGCGACAGATTCTCTTCTGCGAGTTTTAGAGGAGCGCGTCGCCGCGTGAAGATTACGATCGTGCTCGGCGCATTTCTGCCCGTGCCACCGATCATGGGTGGCGCGGTGGAGAAGGTTTGGTTTGCGCTCAGCCAAGAGTTCGCCCGGCGCTGTCACGAAGTTGTTTTAGTCTCGCGCGCACTTCCAGAACTTCCCCGCTCCGAAACGCGCGACGGCGTCAGGCATTTGCGCGTCCGCGGCTTCGATACACCGCGTTCGCTGCTCTGGTTAAAATTCTTGGATTTGATTTACTCGATCAGAACGATGTCGATTTTGTCCGCCATTCGGACGGACTCGTCCTGTGGCGAGCCTGCGGCCGACATCATCGTGACAAACACGTTTTGGCTGCCGATTTTGCTGCGCAATTCAAAGCGTGGCCAGGTTTACGTGCACGTGGCCAGGTATCCCAAAGGCCAGATGCGCTTTTATGGGAACGCGGCTCGATTGCAAGCGCCGTCGCGCGCCGTCGCGCGCGCAGTCGCGGCCGAGACGCCGAAACTCGCGCAAAGAATCACCGTTATCCCGTATCCCGCGCCTCGATCGATAGGCGAAATCGAGCCGCCTCCATTTGCCGAACGCGAGAAGACGATTCTGTTTGTTGGCCGGGTTCACTCGGAAAAAGGCGTGCACCTCTTGGTTGCTGCTTTCGCAAATGCAGCGCGCACCATTTTTGCTGATTGGAAACTGGTGATTATTGGCCCAACGGAAAAGAAATACGGCGGCGGAGGCGGTCCGTATCTCGCCGCGCTCGCGCGTACCGCCGAACAAGCGCAAGACAAAATCATCTTTCGCGGCCCGCTCTTTGATCCAATAGCGCTGGAAAGCGAATTTCGGTCGGCCAGACTTTTTGTTTATCCCTCCCTCGCCGAGAGAGGCGAATCATTCGGGCTGGCGCCGCTCGAAGCGATGGCGCACCGTTGCGCCGTGCTCGTGTCGAATCTCGACTGTTTCCATGATTCTATTCGCGAGGGCGAGACCGGGTTCATCTTCGATCATCGCGCCGCAAACCCAGCCGATGCGCTTCGCGAAAAAATCGAGAACGCGCTTGCCGATGAAACATTGCTCGCGCGCGTGGCCGAGGCCGGCTACCGAAAATCGGCCGAATATTCGCTCCCTTGTATTGCCGATCAGTTCCTGAACGATTTTAATTCGCTGGTTCGAAATTCCGATGCCGCAACCACAGGTCGTTAATCCAGCCCAAGCTTCCGCCTACGAGTCGCCCTGGCCACCCGGCAATCGCGCCGCGCGCGCTCTTTGGGAAATCTGCTGGACCCTTCTTTGTTCATGGACGCCGAAGCCGCTGAATCCGTGGCGCCTTTTTTGGTTGCGCGTTTTCGATGCGAAGATCGACGGTACGCCTTTCGTGCATCAGCGCGCCCGCATCATCATGCCCTGGAACCTAACGCTGCACGATCGCGCCTGTCTGGGCGACCGAGCCAACGCCTATAATCTCGCCGAGATTGAGATCGGCGCGGGCGCGACGGTTGCGCAAGAAGTGTATCTCAGCACGGGCAGCCACGATTTCGAACAATCGGGTATGCCGCTTACTGCAGCGAAGATCACAATTGGCGACGGCGCCTTCCTCGGTGCGCGCGCGTTTGTTCTTCCAGGGGTAACCATCGGCGCCCGCAGCATCATCGGCGCCTGCTCGGTTGTGACGAAGGACGTTCCCGAAAACGTCATCGCCGCGGGCAACCCGTGCAAAGTGTTGCGCTCGCGATGACTTCCCGGATGCCGGTCTCGGTTCTGGTTCCGATCAAGAATGAAGCGGAGAATCTGCCGCGGTGCCTAAACTCGGTGCGATGGGCCAAGGAAATTTCCGTGGTCGATTCCAAAAGCATCGATGGCTCGGCGGAGATCGTGATGCGCGAAGCACGCGTAAACTTGTCAGGGACCAGTCGAAAACTTTTCGCCCCGGAAAGATCGGCTTGATGTCCGGCGGCCTGGACTACACCGCGGTGGGCCAGCACACCGGTCGGATTCAAAAGCGTGCCGAGGCGGACACGAAAGGAAGCGCACATTTGACGTGTGAAAGATACGAGCCCAGTCCCGGTTTGCGTTGAGAATTTAATGGACGCCGCGTGTCTGTTCTGATATACGGTCAGGCTTCTTCGACTGGAGGGGTTTATGATATCAAGGATGCGTGTTTTTAGTTGTTTGATTTTGCTATCTGGAGTTGCCAGCGTTTCGGGCCAGGGGCTAACGCCCACGCACAGAGCACCTCGAAACGAGCCGCTCGAGAGATACGATAACCCGCCGGCTCCGCCTCGGAAAATGGAGACCTCGCCGCGCATGATCTCGGTCTTTGGCTCGTTCACCAGCTACCAGGTCAACGTCGATCAGAATGGACAAAACATCCTCGGCGACGCTGCGAACGAGTGCGTGATTTCCGTTGACCCGACAGATGGCAACAAGATGGTAATCGCGTGGAGGCAATTTAACAACGTTACCTCCAACTTCCGGCAGGGCGGCTGGGCTTATACTACCGACGCCGGCGTGCATTGGACCTTCCCCGGTGTTCTGCAAAACAACGTTTTTCGCAGCGACCCAGTGACAAAGTCCGATGAGACAGGGAATTTTTTCTATCTCAGTCTCCAGTCGAATGTGCAACAGTCCTTTTTTTGCGACGACCTGTGGCGCTCCACCAACGGCGGCCAAACATGGGTGGAGCAGTCACCCGATCGAGGCGCGGGCGGCGGCGATAAGCAATGGTTCACCATCGATAAGACCACCGGCCCGGGGCATGGCTTCCAATACCAGTCAGACGACGGCATTAATTGTAGCGGCGGCGGCGTCGAGTTTCAACGTTCTACCAACGGCGGGGTCACTTGGCAGTCGCCGATTAATATTCCTAATTCGCCTATATACGGAACGCTCGACGTGGACACCAACGGCAACCTGTTTGTCGGCGGCGAAGGAAACACGTTCTTTTGCGAGCGATCGAGCAATGCCCAGATCGGGGGCCAGACACCAACTTTTGACCGAAGCACGGCCGTGAACATGGGTGGTGACCTCGGTAGCGGCGGAATCAATGGGGTGGGACTCACTGGGATGTTATTCCTGGCGATTGATCGCTCCGGCGGCCCGACTAACAATAACATTTACATGCTGGCCAGCGTAGTGCCGCCCGGGCGAAGCACAACCGACGTAATGTTTGTGCGCAGCACAGACGGCGGGCTGACCTTCAGCGCGCCACACAAGGTCAATGACGATCCTGTTAACCCGAGCAAGTGGCACTGGTTTGGGACATTTGCGGTAGCGCCCAATGGACGACTCGACGCTGTCTGGTACGACACGCGAAACGCGGCTAACAACACAGATTCGCAGCTCTTCTATTCTTACAGCACCGACGCGGGCGTAACGTGGTCGGCTAACGTCGCAGTGAGCAATTCGTTTAATCCTTTCGAAGGGTATCCAAACCAGAACAAGATAGGCGATTACATCACCATCGTCTCGGATAACATTGGGGGCAATGTGGCATATTCGGCCACGTTTAACTTCAACCCGGCCAGGAACCAGCACGAAGAAGACGTTTATTACGTTCGCGTCGCTCCCGCTGCCCCAATGGCGCAAAGCGCGTTCTCGCGAAAGATTCACGGCGCGGCTGGCACTTTCGATGTCCCGCTGCCACTCACTGGCAATGTGGGCGTTGAATGCCGCAGCGGCGGAGCCACAAACGATTATCAGATGATCATTAACTTCGCGAGCTCAGTCACAGTCGAGAGCGCATTAGTAACTTCCGGCACCGGGAGCGTGAGCAGTTTCAGCGTGAGCGGGTCGCAGGTCACGGTGAATCTCACTGGAGTAACCAATGTCCAGAGAATCACGGTTACGCTCCATAATGTAAACAATGGCACTAGCACGGGCGACGTTCCTGTTTCCATGGGCGTGCTGGTTGGTGATGTGAATGGCAATGCCGCCGTCAGCGCGGCGGACGTCGCTCTGACCAAATCGCAAGTGGGCGCGACTGTCAGTGGCTCGAATTTCCGCGAAGACGTGAATGCGAATGGCACGATCAGTTCCACGGATGTCGCCCTGGTCAAGGCCGAGGTGGGTACCGCGCTGCCGCCTTAATGGCATATAGTATAGTAAGAAGTAAAAAAAGCTCAGAGCTCAGAAGTCCGTCGCGGCGACTCCGTCTATTGGCAAATTGGCAGTTAGAGGCCGGAAGAGACTCCCAATGGCCAGTTAAATGCTAGCCGATCTTAGGCATTGGATTTTAGCGGATGAACTCGAGTAATTTCCGGGTGCCAGTGTCGGTTCTGGTTCCGATCAAGAACGAAGAGCAGAATCTGCCACGTTGCTTATGCTCGGTGCGATGGGCGGACGAGATTTTTGTGGTCGATTCCAAAAGCGCTGATGGCTCGGCTGAGATCGCAGAGCAGCACGGGGCGAAGGTCGTGCAATTTGAATTCAACGGGAGCTGGCCGAAAAAGAAAAATTGGGCGCTAGAGCATCTTCCTTTTAAGAACGATTGGGTCTTCATCCTCGATGCCGATGAAGTTTTGCCGGCGGAGGCGGAAAAGGAATTTAGGGACGCGATCGCGAACGCGGTTGAAATTGTGGGCTATTTTATCAACCGGCGTTTCTTTTTCCTCGGCCGCCGGTTGCGGCATTGCTATTATCCCAACTGGAATCTTCGCCTTTTTCGCCACTCTTTAGGCCGGTACGAGAAGTTAACGGGCACAGACACCAAGAGCGGTGACAACGAGGTGCACGAGCATGTCGTCGTGCAAGGGCCGACAACACGATTGCAGTGCGAGATCGAGCATCACGCGTTTCCATCCGTGGAAGTGTTTGTGGAGAAACACAATCGTTACTCCAATTGGGAGGCGCGCGTCGCGGCGGACGAACTTTTGCCGAAAAGCTCCGGGCGATTGGGTCATGCATCGGTCGAGCGCCGCCGTCGCTTGAAGTTGCTTGCGCGACATTTTCCCTTCCGGCCGCTCCTGCGTTTTCTCCACATTTACATTTGGCAAAAAGGTTTTCTCGATGGCCGTGACGGTTATTACTTCGCGCGGCTGCACGCGGTTTATGAATTTCTCTCCGTCGCGAAAACCTACGAGCTGCGCCGATGTTCAGACACGGCGAAAGACTGAACGAGGCGGATGCGCGTCATCGTTTGGGGCATCAATTACTCGCCGGAAATAACCGGGATTGCGCCGCATAACGTCGCCCTCTGCGAATTTTTGCAGCGCCACGGTCACGACGTCGAGATGGTGACGACGTTTTCTTACTATCCGGCATGGCGTAAACGCGTCGAAGATCGACAGCTACTCTATCGTACCGACCGAATTAACGGCGTGCCGGTGCATCGCTGCTGGCATTTTGTTCCGCAGCGGCTCTCCGCCGGGAAGCGCATTGTACATGAAGCGACCTTTGTTCTTGCATCGACAATGCGGATTCTCTTGCTCCGGCGGCCGGATGTTTACGTGGTTGTTTCACCGCCGTTGCTTCTCGGCGCAGCGGGCTGGTTGGTCGCAATGCTCAAGCGGGCGCCATTTATATTTCATGTGCAAGATCTGCAACCGGACGCGGCGGTTGGTTTGGGAATGTTGCGAAGGGGTCTGTTTACGCGCGCTTTGTATTGGCTCGAAGCGTTTGCTTACAAACACGCCCCACGCGTCTCTGGGATCAGCGAGGAAATTATCGATGCGTTTCGCTGCAAAGGCGTGCCGGACAGAAAGCTGATTCTTTTTCCGAATGCCGTCGTACTGCCCGGAGACAGAGACATTCCCGTGCGCGACAAGTTTCGCGCAAAACATGATTTCACAGCCGGTGAATTTCTGGCCGTTTACGCTGGCAACCTAGGCGTGAAGCAGGGCTTGGAGATCCTTCTCGACGCGGCTGACCTGCTTCGCGCGGAGAAAGCGATTCGCATCGTGATCGCCGGTGACGGTGCGGCACGCGAAAAACTCGAGGAAAAGATTCGGGATCGGAATCTAAACAACATTTCGATGCTGCCGCTCCAGTACGGGATCGATTACAAAGAGTTACTTGTGGATGCGGATGTTTCGTTGATCACCCAACAAAGCGGTTCTGGAAACGCTTTTTTTCCCAGCAAACTTTTGGTAACGCTGGCGTATTCATCTCCCGTCGTGACGGTGGCGGACCAGGAAAGCGCGCTGGCGCGGGCCGTGGCAAACGGTCAGTGCGGCAAGAATGTCTCGCCCGGACATGCAGAACAGCTCGCGAATTGCTTGTGCGACCTGAGCGCAGATAGACAGCCACTGCGCCACTGGGGCGCAAATGGTCGCACTTATGTCGAGCAATTCGAGCAGCGCCGCGTGCTCGACAAATTTCTCGGCCAATTGAGGTCGTTAGGCGAGAAGACTCAGTAAGCCGTCCGCGGCGGCATGATGAGCTGTACGAAGGTGCGCAGGATAATTCCGCACTCGAGCGAGAGATGCCAGTTTTCCAGATACTCGATGTCGCAGGCAACGCGGTTCTCGATGTCGGAGTTATTCCGTGCTTCGCCACGGAAACCCCGCACTTGGGCGAGGCCGGTGATGCCAGGCTTGACGAATGCGCGGACGTGATAGTTCTCCATGAGTCGCGAAAACTGATTGTTGTGCTCGATCAGGTGCGGGCGCGGGCCGACGATGCTCATGTCGCCGCGGAGAACATTCCAAAACTGTGGCACTTCATCGATGCTGAGTTTACGAAACCATTTGCCGAGTGGGTAAACCCGTTCGTCTTGATCCCGCGCCTGACGCGTGAGCTCATCGTGATCCGGCCGCATGGTGCGAAATTTGTAGATGACGAATTGTCGATTTTGCATGCCGGCGCGGGTTTGTGCATGAAAGAGTGGGCCGGGCGATTGGAAGCGCTGCGCGACCCAGACAACCACCACCAGGATGGGAAATATGAAAAGCACTACCGGCAACGCGATGACGAGATCGATCGCCCGTTTAAAGAAACGGTTCAGGGGATTCTCCAGCGGTTCCTCACGGAGACCGATAAAGCGAAAGCCGTCATCTTCGAAGTGCGTGACCGAATGTCGCAGCTTTTCCTCCAAATCGCTGACAATGAGCAGCCGGATGCCCAACTGATCGCACACGCGAATAATGTTTTGGTTAGTATCGGTAAGGGGAAACTCAAGTAGGATTATTTGGGTGATGCCGCGCTCACGAATGATTTTCACGAGCTGGTCCCGCGAACCGAGCACGGGAATTCCCTCTTCGGAAGGGTCAATCTTTTCATCTGAAATCAAACCGATCGTGCGGAGACCGATCTTGTCTTTGCGCCGGAGCCAATCGCGGAGCTGAGCTGCTTTTTGCGAGGAGCCGACGAGCAATGTTTTTTCGTCGTGCTTGAAGATGGTGCGCGCCAGGACTGGTGGCAGATAGTAATGCGAAAAGAGCAACGCCACGTAGAGCCACGGAACAAAGTTAAAGAAAAAGATTCGCGAAATGAACGCGTCCTTCGCCGCAATCAGATACAGGACGAGCGCGCCGGTACTAGCAATGGTTTGCCGCAGGCTCAGGCGGTGCTGCCGAAGCAATTCGTTTTGGAGAAAATAATTTTTCGAGCCGTCACGGGTAAGCGACTCCAAAACCATTCCTAGCACCAGCATGCCGCAGTAGATGCTGTAACGGCGCCAGGTCAGCTCCGCGCTGGGCGAGTAAAACGTGACCATTACCCACACACCGAACCAGAAAAGCAGAGCGACAATAACGATTTGGCAGAGCAGGAAAAGGCGGTAGAAACCTTCCGTGCGTTGCGTAACCATGGCTAGGGCGCTGGAGTTGGGTGGAGACTACGCGATGGCAGCGTGCCTTCAACTCGTGGTATGTTTATCAATCCCATGATCGTTCGCTCTGCTACGCGCCACTTGCCGGAGCGATTCCTATACCAGCAAGAACGGATGGTTGCTGTCGCCCTCGCGCCCTAGTGAATCTCCTGGCCATGATCTCGTCGGCATAGTGCTTTCGTCACTTTCACCAAGATCAGTTCAAACCGTACCACTTACATGCCGCAGATTTATCGCCGCAACAGTCACAACATTTCGGCGATACAATGGGCGAGCAACGGCTCCATTGCTCTTCTGCCTGTCCTCGCCTGTTTCTTGGGGGGAGGCTCGCAAAAATGGGCGGAGGGAATCGTAACGGCGCTGCTTGGATTGTATCTGCTTGTTCGGCCTCCTGGCGTGTCGCTCGGCCCAATCATAAATTGCATTTTCGTCGCGCTGCTTGGCTTGGCAACAATCGCCTTCCTGCCCGCTCGCTGGTTTTTTTTGCCAGCGTGGAGAAGCGCGGTGCTGAACGATTTCGCAATCCCTCTGCCCTCCACTCTCACGCCGCAGCCGTGGATGACGGCGGGTTGTCTCATCAGCTTGATCGCGGGAATGAGTTGGCTCTACGTCGTCAGCACGCAAGAAATCGAGCTTCGCTCCACTCGCTTTCAACTTCGGTTTTTTGTTACGGGAATCGTTGCCGTGGCGGCGATCAGCATCGCGCTTTATTTGGCGCACGCAGCTTTCCCTTTTTGGATTAACCAGCGCGGTTTCGGGCCGTTCCCAAATCGAAATCACACCGCCGATCTTTTTGGCATCACGGCGATTGTCTTGTTGGCCTGCGGGCAGGATGACATTCGTCACGGAAGAAAACGCTGGCTTATCTGGCTTATGGCGCTCGGCATTCTCGTCGCGGCCATCATCCTGAATTTTTCTCGCGCAGGAATGGTTATTCTGGTGGGGGGTAGCGCCCTCTGGATCGCAGTGGTTGCGCTTCGGCAGCGTTCGCTTTCGTGGATTGCCCTCGGTTTTTCTTTCCTGTTGCTCCTGCTGACCGTGATCTTGCTCCTCGGAGGAGAAACCCTGGAACGCTTTCATCTTCGCGGAATTGGGGGCTTCGGGATTTCAACGGATTTTCGGTGGCGGATTTTTCGCGACACTTTTCGACTGATTCGGGCGTCGCCCTGGTGCGGAATAGGTTTGGGAAATTTCGATGCTGTCTTTGCGATTTTTCGCTCGGCCTCGTTAGGCGACACGCGTGCCTTACACCCGGAAAGCGATTGGCTCTGGTTGTGGGCCGAGTTGGGATGGCCCGCGGTGGCGGTGATCGTCATTGGCGCGGCGCTTTTGATACGCCGGGTTCTGCCTTTGCGGGAAGGAACCAATCAGCGCTTCCGCCTCGCCGCGCTCATCGGCGCGGTTGCATTTGCTCTACATGGACTTCTCGATGTTCCCGGGCACCGGGTCGGCACCGCGTTCGCCGGCATCCTCTTGTTAGGGCTTTCCTTGCACCGGCCATTGGGGTTAAGGCCAAGCCGGTGGATTGCGAGCCTTTTTCGTCTGGTCGGTCTTCTCCTGGTCGTGAGCGGCGCATCATGGGCTGTCGCCGCCCTCGGTAAGACGTCGCTGCCTGGAACTGTCGGAGTTGCCAACGCCAAAGAACTGTCGGCCGTTGCAAACCGTGATCGCAATTTCGCGGAAACTGTTTCGCTGACGAATCGCGCCCTGGTGTGGGCGCCTCTTGATTGGCAGCTTTATTTTTTGCGAGCCCTCGGAGAAGTGGGAGAGAAACAACCTGCGAGCGCGCTCGATGATTTTCGCCGGGCGCGCTTTCTCGAGCCGAACGCTTACGAAGTTCCGCTTGTGGAAGGAAACGTTTGGCTATCGTCGCGTCCCATCCTGGCCGCGACCGCCTGGCAGGAAGCGCTGCGCCGGGCCGATCCGGAACAACGGCCGGAGGTTTACTCGAGCATGCTCTCCAACGCCTCGATGCGGAGTCCGCAAGTGAGTCGTATTCTCGAGGAGACCGGTCTCCGTCAACACGACCTGGCGTTGGCCTATCTTAGTCGCGTTTTCGGCGCGCTTTTCAATCATGCGCTTACAGAATTTTTGAAACACGATCCGAATTTGGCGACGCTCACCGAGCCGGAAAAACTGGCGCTGTTTTCCTTGTGGTCGGAACGCGGTGACCTTGAGCAACTGGCCCAAGCTGTTCAACAGCATCCGGGATGGATCACATACGCGTGGCTCGGCATGGCGACGTATAATGCCAGCAAGCAAGATTTTCGCGCCGCCTATGAATTGACGCAGCGATTCGGTGAGGCCGTCGCGCTGCCGCGCATTTCCGCAGGTTCCTCCCTGGAAGACCTACAAAAACGCTTTTATACCGCTCCCGATAATTATGCGGTGGGCTACGCGCTTTATCGCGAGCAGGTGCGGCGCGGTCGCATCGACGACTCGCTCCTCACTGCCCGCCATTTTAGCGAATGGCCGAATGCGCCCGCCTATTTTCATTTCCTGGAAGCGCAATCTTGGGCTGAGAAACAAAATTGGGAGCGTGCCTGGAACGCCTGGCAAAAATTTCAATCAGCCAAGACGCGAGCGGGACGATGAAAGGAATACGAGCCTCGCCCACGAGGCGACGGCTACAGGTTTCATTTGGCCCAGACTGCGAGCGGCGGGGATCCATCTCGATCAGAGGCCGATGCGCGCCCATAGCCCGACCTCGCGTGCATCGCTTCGCTTAGAGTGCGCGCGGACTTTTACCAATGCCTTTCAACCTTGCGCAAGGGCGGCTTGCGCGGCCGCTAGGCACGCAATCGGAATCCGGAACGGACTGCAACTGACGTAATTGAGACCGAGCCGATGACAGAATTTTACGCTCGCGGGTTCGCCACCGTGTTCGCCGCAAATCCCCAGCTTAATGTCGGGCCGAGTCTTGCGGCCGAGGTCGCGAGTGATTTCCATTAATCGGCCGACGCCTTTCTGGTCGATCGACGCGAACGGGTTTGCCTCGATAATATCGAGCTCGGCATAAGCGGGGAGAAAACTGCCGGAATCATCGCGGCTCATCCCGAGCGTTGTCTGGGTGAGATCGTTAGTCCCGAAACTGAAGAACTCGGCGTCGCGCGCGATCTCGTCGGCCACAAGCGCTGCGCGGGGAATTTCGATCATTGTGCCGACCAGATAATGGAACTTCGCCTTTTTCTCCTTCGCTACCTGCCCGGCGACGCGGCGAACGATTTCGATTTGCAATTCGAGTTCGCGCGGAAATCCCACCAGCGGAATCATGATCTCAGGACGCACCTTGATGCCTTTGCTTTGCACTTTTGCAGCCGCTTCAAAAATTGCGCGCGCCTGCATCTCGGAAATCTCCGGATAAACAATGCCGAGCCGGCAACCGCGATGGCCGAGCATCGGATTGAATTCGTGCAGCTCGTGGACACGCCGCGAGATTTTTTCCGCAGACACGCCGAGCTTGTTGGCGAGTTCATTCTGTTGCGCGGGGTCGTTAGGCAGAAACTCGTGGAGTGGCGGATCGAGAAAGCGAATCGTGGCTGGCAAGCCCCTTAAGGCGGTGAAGATGCCGATGAAATCGTCGCGTTGATACGGAAGCAGTTTGGTCAGCGCACCAGCGCGATCTTCCTTGCTGCCCGCCAGAATCATTTCTCGCATGGCATCGATCCGATCGCCCTCGAAAAACATGTGCTCGGTGCGGCAAAGCCCGATGCCCTCGGCACCGAAAGCGACAGCGTTTGCCACCTGCTCCGGCGTATCGGCGTTGGCGCGGACGTTGAGTTTGCGAAACTTATCTACCCACTTCATCAGCTCGGCGTATTGCTGATAGGTCCTGCTTTCCTTTCCATCGAGCGAACGATCAATAAGAACTTGCACGATCTCTGAGGGCGCGGTCGTGACTTCTCCGGCGAAAACTTCGCCCGCGGTTCCGTCGATCGAGATCGGATCACCCTGTTTCAGCGTCGTGCCGTTGGCGCTGAGCGTCCGCGTCTTGTAATCAATTTGAATCATGCTTGCTCCGCACACGCACACCTTTCCCATCTGCCGCGCGACCAGGGCCGCATGGGATGAAACTCCGCCGCGCGAAGTGAGAATGCCTTCGGCCGCAATCATACCGCGCAGGTCTTCGGGTGAAGTTTCGATCCG
>JBAQJG010000516.1:0-6368 GCA_049300145.1 Chthoniobacterales bacterium
CGTCTCCCACCAGTTGGTTGAAGGTCAGCGAAAGATTTTCTTCTTCGTAGCCGAGCAATTGTGGTGTCGAAGAGGGAACGATAGTAATTCCCCCCAAGGAATTGGGGAAGTCGTTAAAAACGCCGAGGCGCCGGTCCACATCGGATTTAAGAAAAGTGGCCTGAATGCCGGCGTAAGTACCGGTGGGGAACTTATCCTCGATTAGAAGACCAGCGTTTTCATAAGTGGGAGCGGCGACCGAACCGGCGATGGACTCGGAAATAATGCTGCGAAACAGCTGATTAAATCCGGCGACCTGGTTCGGCTCTAGTCCCACGCTTTCATCGAAACTCACGCCGCCTAACGAGCGCGTGTAGGCCGCGCGCAGGAAAAGATTTCCGCTCGGATTCCAGATCAAGCCAGCCTTTGGCGAGATACGATCGCGGTTACTTTCCGAATTCACGATCGGCGGATTTCGGTAATCGGTCGGATATTGCAAATGGTCATATGCAACTCCCCCTGTGATCGACAAGCTCCGGAACGGCCGCCAGGTATCGTAAATATAAAAGGTCTCGCGATCCAAGGTGGTGTCAAAATTCTGCGCCGCCGCGGGCATCATAAAAAGGCCCGCGATGGATGCGGGCTGCGGGTTATCGAGACGATCGCTGGTATGAAAGTCGCCGGACTGAAATCGGGCGCCGAAAATCAACGTGTTATTATCCGATTCCCAAATCTGGCTAACCTCGCCCGTGTAAGTGGTAAATGTGTTGTGATAGCGAAGGTCGAGCAGCGCATTTACCGCACGGATAAGGTTGCCAGTCGAGTCGTGCACAAAAATAAGCGATCGGCTGACATTCGGGAGGCCGCGAAGCGCTGCCGGGACGCCGGGTTGTTCAGACTTGAAAAAGGCGTTCGCGTCCTTTTTGGAATTGAGATTATCGAAGAAGATCTCGTCTTCGAGCCGGCCAACCAAAACGAGAGTGTGAACTCCCGGCGCCCATTCGTGGTGATAACCTGCGAGGATAAGGCCCGGTTGTTGCAGCTCACGAAAGCTCAAGCCAGGCGCAAACCTCGACTGATCGTAGTATTGGAAGAGATCGCCTTCCCGTATGTCTGTGTATTTGGTTTGAAAGAAGATGCTGTCCTGGAGTGTGAGTTGCAATTTGAACTGACCGTACGATTCAGAGCGAGTGATCTCGTTATTTGGACGAAGGCCGTTGTTGTATTGAAATTCAGTATCGAGTGAGTAACTCACATTTCCGAAGATGCCGTATTGCGAAGCGGTTTCGAGAATCTCGCCGGTGGTGAAGTAGCTGCTCGTCGAACTGATTCCGAACCGGTCGGCTTCGAAGAGCTTGGAATATTCCTGTTCGGACACGTACTGCGACAACGGGCCGCCGCCTACCGGTGCAAGCAGGTTCGCCAGCAGAAGCTCATTAAACCACGGCGTTTCGTAGCGAAGATTGATACGATTGGGATCGCGCAACGCGTTGTAAGTGTTGGCGAGAAAGAGATGCGAAGAGGCGTCACTGTAGTCAGAGTCCACGCCCCGAGTTGCCTCGCGCACACTAACATCCTCCATCCCGTCAGCCTGATATATCGCTGCCAGGTTTGCGCTCCGCACCGCGAGATCCTGATCGAGCAAGAATTGCGACCGGTAAATGCGCCGGTTGTCGTTTAACTCAATTGAGGTCTCAAGATCGCGCACGGCTTCGTTGATTCGACTGTCCTGCTTATTTTCGATAGCCGAGTAAAGCCAGGGAGTCGGATCTCGCGGGTCCAATTGTTTCGCGCGGTCCAATTCCTGACGTGTCTTCTTCTCGTTGCCGACATTGCTGAACGCTTTTCCAAGATAGCTGTGAAAAAAAGCGCGGTTCGGTTCGAGCGCGGCTGCTACTTGGAGATCGCGCCGGCCAGGCTCGTCTTTGCCTTGCCGGATCAGGCACAGGCCATGGCCGAGCCACGCGTCGCCCAGCGCACCATCAATCGCCATCGCATCTTCAAAGGAAATCTTTGCGGTGTTAATTTTGTTTTCTGCGCTGAACAAAAATCCACGCAGCGAATGTGCGGCGGGGTTGCGCGACGAGAGACTCAGCCCTGTTTCGAGGGCTTTCTTAGACTGCGGCACGCGGCCGAAGCTGAATTGCAATTCGGCAACCCGCGTCCACGCAAAACCGAACGATGGATCGATTTCTGTGGCGTGCTGCGCAGCTTCCAAGGCGCCGGGGAGGTCCGCCTTCGATTGCCTGTAATACGATTCGGCAATCCAGTCGCTGGCGCTACGGGGCGCCTCAACATTAGGTCGTGCCTTTAAAGTCACCGCCGCGATCAAGGTCAGTAGAGCCCCGCGACCGGGTGTTCCCGGACTCACCTCGCTCAACAATCGATCCGCTTTCGGCACCTGTCCCACAGCCAAAAGCAAACCCGCATGGTAAACTTTGTCCGCGCTGGAACCGGCGCCGCCACGGTAGGTCTTTAGCGCGGCGAGCAAATCGCCTTGGGTATAAGCCGTGAGCGAAGCATTCGATGCGCGCCGGGCAGCGGAAAATCCGAGCTCATTAAGATCGAGAACACCGGGATAATAAAGGCACCATTGAATGATGTTAATCGCCTCAATCACCGCCGTCTTTGTCGGCTTGCGGCCGGGCTCGGCATTGGCCTGTTCGCCGCTGTGTACCAGGACAGATCCCTGCGCATTGGACAGTTCGAGTTCGCCATCAAGCATCGTCACCGTGGTCTTCCCATTCGCAGCGACAGTCGCAACAAACTCGGTCCCTCGTATCGCTCCATTGGCGGCCGGCGTTTCCAGTTGCACCTCGCCAGCCGCTTCACGACTGAAAAAGTAAGTGGAACCTTGCTTCAGACTGAGTTTCGGCTTCGCGCTCCCTTCTCGCGGCGCCAGGATCTCGGTCTCCGTAAGCTCGTCCACCCGAAGGACGCTCAAATCGGTGAGGCGCACGGTGGCCCGGCTATCTTCCCCGGTCCGCAGCCGTTCCCGGATGTTGAGCGTCTGGCCCGCGGTAGCCGGCGCCCACGCCGCGTTTCTTTGTGCGATATCAACTATGTTTTCTACGGTAAGAAGTACCGCCGCCGACGGGCTGTCCGCAGTTTGCGCAGTGACGGTCCGAAGAAGGAGGCTGCCCGCTGAGAGGACCACGACCAGTCTAAAGTGCCGCACAGGTCCTTAGCTCTATCAAGTCGTAGCGGTGTTGACAAGAATACTTTTCGGTTCGCCGCGCAAAGCGCTCGATCTACGACGGAGCGTCACCACTCATGGCTCGCTCATTCCAGTTGCTGAATTTGGCACCGCGGCCAGCTCTATGCCTCGTTAGTCTCTTCGCCGCTGGCAGGATTGAGCGAGCGTTTTTGGCGAAAGAAATCCTGCAGAATCGTCGCACATTCGTCTTGCAAAACGCCGGACGTGATTTCGCAGCGGTGATTCAAGGCTGGCATCTGCAACAGATTCATGACGCTTCCGGCGGCGCCGCCGCGCACATCGGGGCAGCCAAAGATCACGCGGCGAACGCGCACGTGAACGAGCGCGCCGGCGCACATCACGCACGGCTCTTTGGTAACGTAGAGATCGCAGTCCACCAGACGCCAATCGCCGACGGCAGCTTCGGCTTGGGTCAAAGCCAGCATTTCCGCGTGCGCCGTGGCGTCCTTCAGCAATTCAACTTGATTGTAGGAGCGTCCAATAATTCTGCCCGCTCGAACTACCACCGCGCCGACCGGAACTTCGTCCGCCTCGCGCGCTTTTACGGCGAGCCGCAACGCCTCGCGCATAAAGGTCGCGTCGTCTTGCATTTCAACGAGAGTATCCATTAGGAGCCACAAAATGGAAAATCCTGTTTCGCACTGGGATAAATCCGAAAAATACCCGAGCGTTTTGTATCTGTTTAACGTTGCGGCATTGTTATCGCTTAGGGCACCATCTCAGAGGCACAGTCTGGTAATCTTGTCGCACCCCTTCACGGTTTGCGCGCCGTAGGCGCGTTATGTTTATAGATCCAGGCAGAGAAGAATGTCTGGAGCTCCGTTAGGAGCGGCACGTGTGGGGAGAAAAGCATGTCGCCCCTACGGGGCTGATGTCTTTCGTTTGGGGGCCTCGTCCTATAAACATGTCGCGCCTATGGCGCTCGGGGCGACGCGATCTCTACGCTAAACGAGTATAGCGTTTCGGGGCTGAGTTTGGTGATGAAATGAAGACCATGTCCCGCAGCTATCACTTGCCTGAATAAACCCTCACCCTCCACTCTTCCTTGCGAAGGGAGAGGCGCCCACAAGAACGCACCGCATTCCATCCGCCTGACTCATCCAACTGACAATTGACTCCGAAAGCTTTCGCGAGTTGACCAACATTACCGAAGAGCGCGGCAGATCGACAATTTCCTTTACAAAGAAGCCGTTGCTTCGGCAGCTTCGGCAATATGGGAAGAGTTCTGGCCGTCTGTGTGTTGCTGGCAGCTTTCTCCTGCGCTCGCGCGCAAGAACAGGGACGCACATTGGTCGATCGGCTGCTCAGGCCGGACATGAGTTTGCAGAATCCAGTCCAAAACAAAAAGTTCATCGCTGCAAACGGCGCATCTATTAATAAACACGCAACTGCCAGTACGTTTTACGTACAGAAAAAATCGAGCTCGAAGAGTTATTCCGGCACGCGCAATTTTTCAGCGTGGCAATTCAATGCCCGATCTTTCCACGCCGGTGATAACGCAGCGAACTTTTCTGCGCGGAACCAGATTACAAATTCAAACCGCAGTTTCTCGACTCAAACCGCGCGTAATCTGCGCCATGCCCAAGAAGCCGGCAGAACAGTGGACGCCCTCATTTTTACTGGCAACCGTCCGTTTCTCGATAAAGGCAAGAGCCAAAAAGCGATCAGCCGGCAGAATCCTCCGTTAACAATCGAGCAGGTGCGTGAGCTATTAAACAAAAATAAATAGCGCGCCTGCGTCAGCTCGGTGCAGTATTCTTCATGCAACCGGACGAAGCCCTCGCCTCTCTGAAACAAGGGGCGGCGCAGATTATCAGCGAGTCCGAATTGCGCGAAAAACTCGCGCTTGGCCGGCCGCTGCGCATCAAACTCGGTGTCGATCCGACCAGTTCCGACATTCATCTCGGCCACACGGTCATTTTTCGAAAGCTTCGACAGTTTCAAGATCTCGGGCATCAGGCTGTTTTGATCATCGGCGATTTCACCGGAATGATCGGGGACCCCAGCGGCCGTTCCGCGACCCGACCGCAATTGACGCGCGAAGAAGTGATGGCCCACGCCGCAACCTACCGCGAACAGGCATTTAAGATTCTCGATCCGGCGCGAACCGAAACTGTTTTCAATGGCGATTGGTTTCGAAAAATGAGTTTCGAAGACGTGATTCGTCTCAACAGCCGGGTGACGCTGCAACAAATGCTCCAGCGCGACGATTTCCGTGAACGGATGGACAAGGAGCAAGCGATTCGCGCGCACGAGATTCAATATCCCATCATGCAAGGCTGGGACTCGGTCATGGTTAAGGCCGATGTCGAGCTCGGCGGGACCGATCAGCTCTTCAACATTCTGGTCGGGCGGGATTTTCAAAAGGAAGAAGGATTGCCGCAACAGATCGTATTTCTTCTTCCCATTCTCGAGGGCCTCGATGGCTCCAAGAAGATGAGCAAGAGCTTGGGCAACTTCGTGGCAATCAACGACGCGGCCTCAGACATGTTTGGAAAATTAATGAGCGTCTCCGATGAGCTCATGGCGCGCTATTACCTGTTGCTCCTCGGCCGTTCCCTGCCGAAGGAAGCGCATCCGCTCGAAGCGAAGAAACAGCTCGCATTTGAAATCGTGCAGACCTATCACTCCGCCGCTACTGCGAGAAAAACATTGGACGAATGGAACGCGCGCTTCAGCGAAAGGCGTCTCGCTGACGCCGAGCTCCCCGAATTTACGGCGCGTGATGAGAACGCGGTGGCAATCGTCGTTGCTGCTTACGCAGAAGTTTTTGGAGTCCAAAAATCGCGCGCGGAAGCCAGCCGCTTGATCAAACAAGGCAGTCTTCAAATCGACGGAAAAAAGATTGTCGATCCGAAAGAAACCTTGTCGCTTCAACCGGGACAAATCCTCCGGTTGGACAAGACGCACGCGGCACGGATTGGGTAGCGCACGCGTCTCGCGTGCTGGCGAGCGCGTCCTCGCGATCGCGAACTTTTCTTGCATTCACATCTTTCCCTAGATTCGCGCGCCAGGAAAAGACTGTTTCGGCGCGACGCCGAAACCAGCACGCGAGACGCGTGCGCTACCCAATCCACGAAATCGGCGTAACCTGTCGCGACGTAGCCTTGGCGTAGTCGGATCCGCGGTCGAATCAATCGACAATTTCGAGGCCCATTTGCCGGGCAGTACC
>JBAQJG010000517.1:0-2333 GCA_049300145.1 Chthoniobacterales bacterium
CGGTAAGGCCATAATCGCTCGTGACAGACGCCCCGTTTCGCCACCGATTTAATGCCAGTACGAATCTGCGCGCCGCTATCGGAATGGATCGAGCGTTCGATCGCGCGTTCATTGTAATAAATGAAAAGGCGAGACGGCACGAAGATGTCCGGCCGCGATTGCTTCATCTTGTCAAACTGAATGGCCGCGGCAATCGCGTTCGCCGTACAGCTGTGGAGCTTGCCTTGATTGTAAACTGGCGGGCAATTCGTTCTGAGATCGACTCGCCAAGGCAGAGCGCGCAGGAATTTGCGAGGTGCCGCGTAGAAAAAATCGCGATGATCGGGAAGATCCGGGACCCAGCCGTGGAAAAAGTTCCTCCGCCGGGCAATACGCGACCGCTGCGACGACTTTTTACGATAACCTTTCCCCGGCATGCATGGTCCGTTAGCAAAAAGCCTGGCTGATGTCGATGTCTTCACCATATTTTGACCTAATTCGAGTTCTCATTTTGGTATGTCCAAATTGGGATCTCGCCGGCAAATGTAAGCGAAGAGGCTGTCGTCAATTCGGCTGATTCGAGCTTTCCGCGAAAGTACAATTACTCAGCGAATGTACAACAAACGGGGCCGCAGGAAATGCCAGGGAGGGGATTCGAACCCCTAAGGATTGCTCCACCAGATCCTAAGTCTGGCGCGTCTGCCAATTTCGCCACCCTGGCCAACGAATTTTAGAGTTTAGATTTCGAATCTGCGATTTCAATGCTGGATCTTCTTGGCGCTTTCGGCGTGGCGTGCCCAAAGCCCAGATTGTGAGCCCATCATTGAGAAAGTAACGCTATGTCAGGACTTCGCCTTGGCCCCGTCGATCGCCATACCCTCCGACTCCGCCGGTATTCGGATTCGGAATGTACTACCGCGGCCAACAGCACTTTCGATGTCCAGGGTGCCATTGTGACGTTTAATGATACCGAAGACCATGGACAAACCGAGGCCGGTGCCTTTGTCCCCTTTTGTGGAAAAGAACGGTTCCAGGCAACGGGTCCGGACGTCGTCGCTCATGCCAGTCCCGGTATCCGAAATCTCGGAAAGCACCGCCTTGTCTTCGGCGCGCGAGCGGAGAGTGACGGTTCCACCCGTGGGCATCGCATCCACGGCGTTGAAAATAAGGTTTGTCAATGCCTCGCGCAGCTCGGCGGGATTTCCGCTGACCGGCGGAACTTTTCCGAGGTCGAGCGCTACCTCGATCTTGTGTCCGGAAGCGAGCGCCTGCGTCTTCCACTTTGGCTGTGTGAGCGAAACGGATTGCTCGATCACTTCGTTCAAATCGACGGGAGCGAATATGTCTTCGCTCTCGCGGCTCCGATAAAAGTTACGCAACCGGCTTACGACCTGCGCGGCGTCGCGCCCGGCGGTGTTCATTGTTTTAAGGTAGCCGAGCGCGATGCTGCGGTCGGCCAAAATATCGGGCTCGGTCAGGAGTAGATCGCTGTAACCGATGATCGACAACAGCGCGTTGTTGAAATCGTGCACGACACCTCCCGCCATTTCCCCGAACGCACGAAGCCGTTCCTGCTGGACGATCTGGTTCTGCGTTTGCTTCAATTCGGTGAGCGCGGTGGTTAGTTCCACTGTTCGTTCGGAAACTTTCTGCTCCAGGACTATGTTTTGTTTTTCGAGCTCGAGATGCAAAAGACGAGTCCTGAGAAGATTGCGAATGCGCATGAGCAGTTCGGTCATGTCGAAGGGTTTTTGCAGAAAATCCGTAGCGCCTGCGGCCAAAGATTTGCGTTTCGTCTTCGGATCAGATTCGCCTGTAATCACCAAAACGGGCAAAAAGGCATCCGGGGGTAGGGTGTGCCGAAGTTCATGGAGTATGTCGAATCCGGTTACATTCGGCATATTCAGGTCGAGCAGGATCAGGTCGGGCTGCAATTCAAAGATTCGCTGAATCGCCTCCCGTGAATCGGTGAGACTTGTGTGGTTTACAAAACCGGTGCGATTAAAGACGCTTTGTAACAGACAGATAATCCCTACGTCATCGTCAACGATCAGAATGCGCGCCTGTTTGAGATCGTCTTCAGTGATTGATGAAGTATTCATTCTCGTGACGGGAAAATATCCCGCGAGCTAGCTCGGCTCGCCTCCGTCCTTCCCTAGCGTATCTACCTCCAAGAGAATCATTTCCGGCGCCCTTTCACAGAGTTTGGGGTTAACTTAAAGCACGAGACGTGCTCGGTTGCGGGGCACAGCCTATAATTCTGCCCCCAAAGCGTATCGTTTCTTCCTGTGCGCAGGCCGGAGGCGATATTGTCCGTTGCCTCCGCCTCCCCCGATGGCCAAAGGCGGCCTATG
>JBAQJG010000518.1:0-4649 GCA_049300145.1 Chthoniobacterales bacterium
GGAGAAGGCGAGGGCGATTGGAAATCCAATTGCGAGGATGACCACGAGGATCTTCATCGCCGACGCTGGCGCATCGAAAGTCGGAAAGAGAATCGACGCTGCCTGGATCAAGAGCCACGAGACGACCAGATAGGCGACCGCAACTTTGTAAACGTTACGCCGACGCAATTCGGAAACGAAATGGCGAAAGTTCATCGCTCAGAACGCAGCTTAACAATACGATCGTGCACCGCGCGCTCCGCTGCCAACTCCTGCTCACGAAATGAGCGATTGACAGTCTGATCGCGGTACAACTGGGCGAGGATCGAAGGGATGGCAGGGTCGGAGCGCATACCATTAAGGTCGAATTGGCAGCCGACTTCAAAACGAGAAGTCGGATCGATTTGCCACTGACGGTATTGATTTAAGGGTTCTGTTACCCGCTGAAGAGTATCGAGAAACCGGTCGAGCCGGAGCGCTTCTTCGCGTCTGGTCTCAGCTTGCTCAAGCATCCCGCGCAGCGGCACGTCACGGAGCAGCGAGAGATTACCCGTACTCACCAGTTCGGCATAGGTTTCGCGGCGAAGACGCAGAGCCGGCTGCATGAACCAGAGGCAGAGAACACTCGAGACTTCGTCATTAGTCGGAGGTTGTGTTCCCTTAGTCAGCCAATTGGTTAGATGAGCCAGCGTAGCAGCGCGCTGGGTATGCAGATTAATCCTCTCCTGAAGCATGGTCGCGTTCTCTGCGCTGTCGGAAAGGAGCCGGTCCAGATAACGAGCTTCCAACGCCGCATCGTGGCGTGCCTGGGCCCAGTTGTTAATCGCTAAGGCGATCAAAATACCCACCACAACAGTCGCGAGTTCGACCAGCGCGTGTGGCCAGTCGAAACCAAGACGTCTGGATGCTGTGCCAGAGTCACTGGATGGTGATTTATCACTCGGGCCGTCGGTCATGGTTTTCCCTCGAGTTTCACCGGCATATTCGAACTGGCGTCATAAACGTTGCGCCGTTTCAGCTCGGCGAAGAAGCTCCGTGGGTTCAATGCTTGGGTTCCTCCCGTTGTCCTCTCACCTTCTTCACGAGCGCCTGGAAGCGTGGCTCTGCCCGCAATGAGTCGAGCATCGGATCGACCCTGATTAGACCTATCTCGTAGCCTTCATTATTAGCGTAGCTTTGCTCGAGGAATTGCAGCGCGCGGTCTTTGTCCCCAAGACCGAGATATAGAAGAGCCCGCCAGAAAAAATCTACGTATCGGTGCGTCTCCAGTTCGTCCAAAGCCGTGAGCGCTTGGCGTGCTTCCTCCGGTCGACCCATTATCGCAGCCAGCTGTCCGCTCAGCGCGATAGGTTCCGGAGTGTTATTGGCGGTGCTTGCCTTAGCATACTCCTCGGCGGCGCCTTTCAGATCCCCGCTTACCTGCAACATTTCGCCGTAATGCCAGTGCGCGTAGGAAAACGCAGGGTCGATCGCGAGCGCTTTCTCGAAGACCGCCTTCGCTTCCGGGAAGCGGCGTGCGGACCCGTAGATCCGGCCTTGATCAACCAGATTCACGGCCGAGAAGGGGTCGAGTTCAGTTCCTAACTTACTTTCGGCGATGGCTTCAGCGAACTGCCCCTGTGACTCGAGTGTTCCGCTGAACCAGTGGTGGGCGCCCGCATAATTCGGATTCAACTCGATGGCACGCCTAAACTCGCGCGTCGCTTCGGCAAAGTCGACGTCGTAATCCATCGCGATCTTGGCCAGTGCGTTGTGCGCTTCGGCCAGGTTGGGATTTAGCTCCAGGGCTTTCAGCGCCGCGACTCGGGATTGCGGACGAGTTTCGCTGGGGTAGGCGCTGGTATATCTGGGAAGTAGAATTAAGGCTTCGCTCAAGCCCGCGTAGGCTGCCGCGAAGTTCGCGTCGCGGGCGATCGCCTGATGGAAGAATTCGATCGCACGCGGCAGGTTATCGTCGCGGCGCAAAGCAAGGAAGTGACGTCCTTGTACGTAAAGATCCTGCGCCACCGGATCTCGCGTTGGCCTGCTCGAAATCGCGCTCAGCTCCGAACCTGTCAGCTTTGCCTGCAACGTGTCGGCGATGGTTTTGGCGATGTCGCTCTCGACTGCGAAAATGTCAGTTAGCTTCCGGTCGTAGATCTCCGCCCAGAGATGAGCGTCCGTGATCGCATTGATTAACTGCACATTCACCCGCACCTGGCCGTTGGATTTTTGCACGGTGCCATCGAGAATGTTCATCACCCCGAGCTGCTTTGCTATCTGCGGAAGATTATCCGGTGCGCTTTTGAAGCGTTGCGTCGAAGTGCGCGAAATCACTTTCAAGTCGGCCACCTTGGCCAGGCGAGTGAGGATTTCGTCCTGCACGCCCTCGGCGAAATACGCGTTTCCTTTGTCTTCGCTCAGATTATCGAACGGCAACACCGCAATCGATTTCTTCGTTAGTTCGTTGGCCGACGCTGCGACGTTTTTGTTGCCGAGTGTATATCGACCAAGAAAGAATAAGGCCACCGAGATCGCTGCGCCGATGATAACGACATAGATCCACACCTTTCCACGTGAGTGCTCATGTTTGGCGTCGGCAACTTCCGTTCGCTTGATTCCTTCCGGAGTCGTTTCGAACGCCCAAGCGATTACAAGTGCGATTGGAAATCCAATTGCAATTAACACGATAACCAAACGCACAATCCAGTTCGGAATTTCCAGGAACGGAAATATCTGGGTCGCGATTTGAGCGATTAACCAGCCCACGACCGCGTACGCGACCGCAACCTTGTACACATTCCGTCGCTTGAGCTCGGCAAAGAAATTTCCTTCGCTCATTTCGATTTATCTTCGGCGAGTTTTTGGAACCGCGGATCGCTGCGGAGATCATCCCAATCCGGGTCGAGTCGGAGTAAGGCGGGAGTTAGCGGTGGGCCGAACAAGCCGCCTTCGTAGGATACTTCCAGCAGGTGTGACAAGATGCCGAGAGCGCCGTCCTTGTCGCCGAAGCGCGCCAATATTCGCGCCTTTGTTTCTTGATAGTAAGGCTGAGCGCGCGCGTCGTTGGTTTGCAAGGAGATCGCCTTGTCGATCGCTTGCAGAGCTGCGTCGCGCTCTCGTAATCGAGCCAGAGCAGAAGAAAGGAGACTTAGGGACCGCACATGATCCGGCTGTTCGCGCAAAATGGCTTCTGTGGCATCGCGAACGGTGCTGAATGTTGCCCGCGCCGCTGTCGTGTTGCCGGATAACTCCTGAAGTTCTCCGAAGATTTGTGCATCGCGCATCCATTCTCTTAGCGAGTCGGTGCGGCGCGCCAGAGGCTCAAGTAGCGTGAGCGCCCTTGCCGGCTTGCGCCGCAGCTTCGCCTGATACCAGACGGCCCCGACGGCATCATAATCAAGCCGGTCCGGTGTTAACTTTTCCACAATTAACTGGGCTTGATCGAGCTGACCCTTAGCCTGGAAGATCTGAGCTTTGATCGCTAACAGATTCCCATCGTCCGGCCAAATCTGGAGCGCCTCGTCCACAATCCGCTGAGCGCCGGGCCAATCGCGCACATCGCAGCGAGTGTAGGCAGCGAACTTTCGCACGAGAAGATAACGCGGGTTTAAGACAATAACTTGATCAAAGGCATCGATGGCTTTCTGCCATTCCCCGAGCCGTTGATAAGTGAACGCGAGTAGCTGAATGACTTCGGCGTTGTTAGGCCAAATGAGATGCAGCTGCTGTAAGACGTCGCGCACGGGTTTGTTATCACCGAGGACAAAGTAACCAAAGTTAGCGCGAGCCAGCTGGATCTCTGGTAGTTCAGGTTTCAGTGCCTCCGCCTTGGCCAGGCTTTGCTCCGCGGCGGCGCGTGCCGCCGGCGTCGAGTCCATATAGTAGAACCCGACAGAGCGAGCGCTGGAAAGGCCGGCCCAGGCCAGAGCAAACTGCGGATCGAGGCGAACCGCTTCTTCATATGATTGGATTGCTGCGCGAACGGCATTTTCGTTTCCGTCCCACATGAGGGCCTTACCGCGTAGGTAGGCTTCGTAGGCGGCGGGTTTGTCGGTAGGTTTCTGCGCGAGAACCTGTTCTTCGGCGCCGCTCAGCTTCGCATTGAGCGCGATGGCGATGTTTTGCGCTACTTCCCTCTCGACGCCGAAGATATCGTCGAGCTTGCGATCGTAACTTTCCGCCCACAGATGTTCGTCGTTCGCCGCGCGGATCAGCTGCACATTAACGTGCACCGCGTTGGCTACTTTCTGTACGCTGCCTTCCAGGATATTGGCTACGCCTAACTGTTTGCCCACTTCGCGCAGATTATCCGGCGCACTTTTATACTTTTGCGTCGAAGTGCGCGAAATCACTTTGAGCGCCGAGATCTTCGAAAGTCGGGTCAAGATTTCGTCCTGAATTCCTTCGGCAAAGTATGCGTTCGACTTGTCATCGCTCAAATTTTCGAAGGGCAAGACGGCGATGCTTTTCTCCGGGACCACCGAACCAGTAGGAGGTGGCTCAATCGCCGTTTTCTTTTCCGTAGATAGTGCGTCTTGCAGGGCATCGGTGACCTTCTTGGCGACTTCGCTTTTAATGGCGTCAGCGATAGACGGAGGTGATGGGATGGCGGGAACCTGAGGTGATGTCACCTGGCTTTTTCTGAGCGACCGCATGATCGCCGGCGCGAAAATCACTGAGACAATGGC
>JBAQJG010000519.1:0-1832 GCA_049300145.1 Chthoniobacterales bacterium
GTTGCCGAAGATGTAATTGTCGATTGCTTCTCGGCTCTATTCTGTCCACCGGGTTGGACCCACCGCGAAGGTCGCAGAACACCGACCACCAATAATCCACCACAACACCCCCGCTCGGCATCACTGACGGACCGCCGAGCCTGTCTAGCTTTGAACGCTAAAGCGCGCCCGGGCAGCAGGTGCGTAACAGATCCTTGCTAGTTTGGCTTGACGCCTCGTAAGCTGGTACGCAAGACAGGCACCGGAATGCCGGTCGAGGAGGCTTCTATGACACGAAAGGGCCTTTTGCGGTTCGCCTTTGGGTTGTTCGCGGCGGCTGCCTTTCTTGCAGCGGCGGGAACGCGCGCCGAGGAGCCCACTAAGACGATCAAGATCGGCGTGGTCTACGATCTGACCGGGCCGTTCGCTGGCGGCGGGTCTGAGCTCCAGTACCTCGGCGCCAAGATCGTAATCGATTGGTTCAACCAGCATGGCGGCATCGACGGGTACAAAGTCGAGCCGATCTACGCCGACGCGCAAAGCAAGCCCGATGTCGCGATCAACGAAGCAGTCCGCCTGATCGAGCAGGAGAAGGTGGACATGCTGCTCGGCTTCTACTCCTCCGCCGAGTGCGTTCCGGCGGCGGCGCGCGTCGAGCAGTTCAAGAAATTCATGTGGATCACCACCTGCATCGCCTCGCCGGTGCTCGAGGGGCGCAATCTGCAATATGTGTTCCGGCCGCAGCCTTACGGCCGGCAATGGGGCCTGACTTCGACCGCGATGGTCGACACCTATTCGAAGGCGCAGCTCGGCAAGGACTCGAAGGATCTGAAAATCGCCATCATTCATGAAGATGGCCCCTACGGCACCGACGTCGCCAAGGGCACCGACGAGGGCGCCAAGAAGTACGGCTTCCAGGTGGTCGTCGATGAGGGCTATTCGTCAAGCACTCCGGACCTGTCGTCCCTGGTGACCAAGCTGAAGCGCGCGCACCCCGACGTGATCTTCCACACCGGTTACAACCCGGACATCACTCTGTTCCTGCGCCAGGCGCGCGAACTCGGCCTGCATTTCGGCACATTGATCGGTCACGGCGCCGGTTACGGGGTCTATTCGAAACTGAAGGAGACGGCCGGCAAGGACGCCAACTATTTCTTCAACGTCGATCCGATCTCGATCTGGCAGGCCAATGCGAAATCTCTGCAGCCCGATCTCCCACCGATGATCAAGCTGATCGGCGACGCCTATGAGAAGGCCAAACCCGATACGGTCATCAAATCGGCCCATGTCGGCATGGCCGCCTCCAACACCTACCTGTTCCTGACCAACATATTGCCGCGGGCGATCAAGAAATACGGCGGCATCACCTCCGATGATCTGCGCAAGGCGGCGCTCGATACCGATCTCCCCGACGGCGACACGATGTTGGGCTTCGGCGTCAAGTTCGAGACCCCGGGAATGGCGATGGCCGGCCAGAACGAACGCGCCTACCCGGTCATCGTCCAGTACGTCGACGACCAGAGCTATGTCGTTTGGCCAAAGGCGCAACAGCAGCGCGAACCGGTGCTGAAGCTGCCGACCAGCTCGCCCTACGCCCAGAATTAACCGACTTCCGTGCTGCAGGTCAGCGACCTGGTGAAACGCTTTGGCGGCTTCACTGCGGTCGACAACGTCTCGTTCAGCGTCGATCATGGCGAGATTCTCGGCCTGATCGGGCCAAACGGCTCGGGCAAGAGCACGATCTTCAACCTGCTCTCCGGCACCTTGGCGCCGACCGCCGGCTCGATCCGCTTTGACGGGCGGGAGATCGCCGGCCGACCGCCGCACCGCATCATCAACCAGGGGATCGGCCG
>JBAQJG010000520.1:0-3118 GCA_049300145.1 Chthoniobacterales bacterium
GCTTAATTACGCGAGCATCAACGGCGGCGAGGTCGTGAAAGTTCCGCTCACCAGCAGTTTCAGTCATGATCTCGCGAAGATGAGCGCGGCTGCGAAGGACGGGCTCATTTACATCTGCAACCCGAACAATCCCACCGCCAGCATCACGCCGAAGAACGAACTGCGCGAGTTTATCGCCAAAACCCCGCGCCAGACGATGATCCTGGTGGACGAAGCCTACTTCCACTACGCCGACAGTCCCGACTACGAGAGCGTGATTCCGATGGTCAAGGACCATCCGAACGTGATTGTCGCGCGCACTTTCTCAAAGATTTACGGGATGGCGGGACTGCGCTGCGGCTATTGCGTGGCCCAACACGAAACGATCGAGCGCAACCGTCCGCATCAGATGTGGGACAGCGTCAACTGCTTGGCCCTCGCCGCGGCGGTCGCGAGTTTGAACGACCCGGACCAGGTCGCAAACGGTAAGCGCCTCAATAGCGAAGCGAAAACATTCGTCACCGACGAGATCGACAAGATGGGCTACAAGCAAATCCCGTCGCAAGCCAACTTCATCATGTTCGATGTGAAGCGTCCGGTCGTGCCGCTGATCAAAGCGTTAAAAGAGCGCAACGTCCAAGTCGGGCGACTATTCCCGGCATTGCCGAACTACATGCGTCTCACCATTGGCAAGAAAACTGAGATGGAGATCTTCCTCTCGACCTTCCGTCAGGTGCTGGCCTGATGCCCTTCTGCCTGCCGTGCCGTAGCCCATCGCTCGCCGTAGCTTGAGCATAGGCGGGTCTTCATTTTGCCTTTCGTGTTCGTATTCGTATTCGCCGGAATGACGCCGCTAAACTAGGGGACTCGGAAGACAGCCGTCCCCGCTGTCATGGCAGACGGGCTTCTAGCCTGTCGTTCATTTGACATGCCAGAAGCATGTCTGCCTCAATAGTTGCTTGCCATCGAACCGTTGAGCAAAATATGCGATGCCAGCGCGATTGAGCCGGCGGATGGCATCAATGGCAAGCTCCTGCTCCGTCACAAGCTTTGCGCCAGCGCAATCCGCCCCCGCCGCTCGAGTTCGTCAGCGCCCGCTTCAGGATGTTGATAGCGGATGCCGTCGCGCGCGATTTCGCACGAAAGCTCGTGCAGATCGAGCGCCAGCTTCAATCGCTTCTTCGCCAGTCATGGCACGATATTTCTCAACCTGCGCGTCGAGCACCGCTTGCGGCGTCATGAAAAGATTCTACTGCGGGTTGAACGCGGGCACGCCATTTTTTGCATCGACGTGATGATTTTTATCCAATGCGCTTGCGTTCTACCGAAAGGCCGTCAGCTCCAACTCATTCTTTCACGATCACCGATGTGCCTTCGTGCGCGGCGTTGAAGAAATGTTCGGCCATTCCTTTGGGCAATCGGATGCAGCCGTGTGACGCGGCAAACGGCGGGACATAACCCTGGTGCATCGCGTAGCCTCCATTGAAATGCATGCAGTACGGCATCCTCGCGCCGTCGAAATGAGTGCCGCGCGGTTTGCTGTCTTTGCGCACGTCAATGTTTGATTTTACCACGTTACCCTCGTCATCGATGTAATCGCCGAACTCACTCGAGACATGATCTTTCTCCTTTTGCAGAACGTGGTAGTGCCCCGGCGGCGTGGAGAATCCTGGCTTGCCCGTGGAGATGGTCGATTCGCCGACCAAATGCTTGCCTTTGTAGAAATAAGCGCGCTGTTCGCTAAGATGGACGACGATTTTTGGTGAACCGGACACATCGTCCCCATTCCAATAGCCGCGCGGAGTCGACGGCGAAAAAACTGCCGCGAGCGGGTTCTGCACTGCGGGTGGCAATTCTTCGCAACTCGAGCAGAGGATGACGATTGCCGCTGCACCGGATAATTGAACCAAACGGCCGAATTTCATAGAGCGGCGCATATAAGTGTATCTTTCGTAAAGTGCAATCGCAAATCGCTAAGCCGCGTAACAGCTTCGCTCACGCGGTTGAGCGTGCTGGATGCTTTTTAAAATAGCACCTCAGTTGCATATGCAACAGCCGTCGACCTCCGCCACTTTTTAAATAGCGCTCCCGCCCGCGAGCGTCTGTTTCTTCCGCGTAGGCCTTGTAATAGATCAGCTTCCAAGGGCCGCGATACGATGTGGCGAAGGAAAGTCCGGCCCGATGTTGCTTCAAGCGCTTTTTCAAATCACTGGAGTAGCCAATGTATAAGCCTCGTCGGACATCGAGTGCAAGACGTACACGTAACACATGCTCTCATTTAATTCCCGAGCCGCGTGAGGCGAAGCCTTTTACGCGGGTTTGACGCTACGCGCGGAAGGAAATAGTCTGCTTCATCGCTACTGTTACTTCTCCTAAACCACCGTCGTCACCAAGCGGCGTCACGCCAGTCGTGCAGTCGCCGGTAAATCTGAACAACTGGATCGAAGAGAACCGAGAAAAGTTCAAGCCGCCCGTGAGCAACCGCTATCTCTATGACGGCCGCGATTTTTTCGTGATGGTCATCAAAGGCCCGAACGCGCGGAACGATTTCCATCTCGTCGATTCCGAAGAGTATTTTTACCAGCTCAAGGGCGACATCAAAGTGCGCGTCCGCGAAGGCGAGGGGATCGTGGATCACATCGTGCGCGAAGGCGAGACGTTCTTCATTCCGGCGAATGTCCCGCACTCCCCGCAGCGGCCACCAAACACCCTCGGCGTGGTGGTCGAGCGTCGCCGGCCGCCGGGCGAAAAGGAACATGTCATTTTCTATTGTGAAAATTGCGGCGCATTGGTGGAAGACATTCACTTCGACTGCGCCGACATCGTGCAACACTTTAGCCAAGCGATGCTCGATTTCTGGAACAACGACGCGCGGCGGACATGCAAAAAGTGCGGTAAAAAGGTCGAGAAGCCGGGACCGATGCAGCCGTTTTAGTGGCGAAAAACAATTGTAGGGCGTTTCTGTGAAACGCTGGTCTAAATAAATGGCGTCCGCCGCGGCGGACGCCCTGCAAATGAAGATCGACTTGCACACGCATATCCTGCCGCGCGACTGGCCCGACCTCGACGCGAAGTATGGCTACAGCGGATTCGTTAGGCTCGATCACTACCAACCATGCTGTGCACGGATGATGATCGG
>JBAQJG010000521.1:0-3051 GCA_049300145.1 Chthoniobacterales bacterium
GGCAGTCGGAGCGCCGGGGGCGACCTACCAGCTTCTTAAAGGCGACCTGGTGTATTGGCACCAGGGAACCCTGAGTCATTTCGACGACGAGGCACTTGAGAATAAAAAACTCTACCTTTTCTTTTTCTCCTCAAACGGGTCCCCGCAGGGTCGCAAGTTCACGCCGCAACTGGTGGAGTATTACAATCGGGTGGCACCGCAGCATCCGGAGTTTGAAGTTATCTTCTTCAGCGCGGACCGCTCACGATACGGGATGGAAACTTACATGACACAGGCCAACGTGCCGTGGCCGGCGGTGGATTACGACAAGCTTGCCAGCAAAGCTTCGATTCAGAGTCTCGTGCGCGGCATTCCTTGCCTAATGCTGGTGGATTCCTACGGACGTATCCTTTCCAACAGCTATGGCCCCGAAGGAAATCTCGGACTGGAGAAAGTCCTCGCCGATCTCGACAAAATTTTAAACGACAAGAGCGAAAGCGCGGTCGCACCATCACCGTGAGTTTGTAGCCAAGGCCTGTGGGCCGTCGGCCCAGGAACATGCAACGACAACGGGCAACGTTGAATGTGGGACGTTGCGAACTACCGCGCAGATCGCCTAATAGCTGCCGGGGGAAGCTTCCGCATCGTTTCCACGGGAATTCGGATTTTCGCACTTTATCGCAGAGATATTTCTTCGACTGTAGGCGCTCATCAAATGAAAACCGAGTCATCGACGCTGCCTGCCACCGTAGTTTCGCCGGCGCGTTTTTCCCTTGGAGTGCTCTGGGCGTGGCTGGCTCTCTGCATGATCTGGAGTTCCACCTGGCTAGCAATCAAGATCGGGCTCAGAGATTTGCCACCGATCTCATTTGTCGCGTTTCGTTTTATTATCGCGGCAGGCGTGCTCGTCGGGATTTGCGCCGGACGCTTTCGGTTTTTTCCGCGGCATTTCACGGATTACTCATTCCTGGCGTTCACTGGTATCCTCACCTTCGCGGTCAATTACGGATTGCTCTTTTGGGGTGAACAGCACGTTTCATCGGGGCCGGCCGCGATTTTGCAGGCGACCATCCCGATGTTCGGCCTTGTCTTCGCGCACTTCCTTCTCCCCAGCGAACCGCTGAAATGGGAAAGAGTGCTCGGCGCGATCCTCGCGCTCGGGGGCGTGGCGATCATTTGCGCGAAGCTGCTCGATTTCCAAGGCATCATGGCGTTCTGCGGCGGCGTCGCAATCGTGGCGGGCGCGGCGAGCGCGGCTTACGCAAGCGTGGCGGTCAAAACACGCGCGACGCAGTTTGCGCCTGCGGTGATGGCGGCGTGGCAGATGATTTTCGCGCTCGGACCGCTTATCCTCGTTAGTCTTTGGAGCGAAGGGAATCCCGTTCACTTTCGCTGGAGCAAAGTCGCGGTGGGCTGTTTGCTTTATCTTGCGTTATTTGGGTCAGTGCTGGCATTTCTTTTGTTCTACTGGTTGATGCAGCGAATCGCGGTCACGAATCTGCTCACGATCTCGCTGATCACGCCGCCACTGGCGGTGCTGCTCGGATGGTTTGTGGCCGGGGAAACGCTCTCCCGATGGGCATTGCTCGGCGCGGCGTTCGTTTTGTTGGGCGTGGCGCTGATCGTTTGGAAAAGCACCAGAAGCGAAGCGCGTCAGACTCTTAACATCGAAGCTGGGTAAATGCGGGGTAAACGGAAGTGAGAAGTTGCAGTTGTAGGGTAAGCGCTCCGCTTGCCAACCGAATGAATGGCAGGCGATCCACCTTCGTTCCATTACGGCGCGACAAGTGCGCCCGCCCTACAATTTCACCGAGATAGCAACGCGTTGAGGACAACGCGTTCCACCTTGAACGCTGGACGGGGATGCGTGCTATTGCACTTTGTAAACTTCAACCAGGCCAACACCGGCTGTGTTATTTTTCCCGCGGAGAATGACGGTGTAGTTGCCTTGCACAAGTGTAGCGAGGATGGCTGATTCGCGATCGTCGCTAGGCGCGAGCCCGGTCGCTTGAATTTCCGATTGTTGCGTGGCTCTCCAATTATCGTTCGATGCGATAATGGCGCCGTTGCCATCGTGAAGCTCGAGCGTCGGATCCTGGAGCGCGTTTGGAACGCCCGCTCGTGTCAACGATGGCCCGACTCCACGCACCACCACTTCCTCGCTGCCCGCGCCATTCACCCCGAGTCCGCCACCAACAATGAAGCCGCCGATCATGACGTCGTCACCGGTGCTGACAAAGCCGCGAGTACTGATGTTGGCCAGCTTGGAGTTTGCACTTGGATCGAGATCGTAGGCTTCGATCAACCCAATTCCGGAAGTGTTGCCGCTGCCGCGCACGATGGCCGTGTAAGCGCCAGGCGCCAAAGTCTGCACGATGGCCGATTCGCGATCGTCACTTGGAGCAAGACCGGTCGCCTGAATGGCCGATTGCTGAGAATCCTTCCAGTTATCATTGAATGCAATCGTCGCGTTCGTGTGATCGTGCAGTTCCAGCGTCGGATCCCGCAACGCGCCCGGAACTCCACGCGCGGTGAGCGATGGGCCAATGGCCCGTAGTATAACTTTTTTCGGGTCGGTGCCGTTGATGATAAAACCGCCAATGCCGACGTTGTCCCCGGTTTGCACGAGCAGCCGGGTTGAGATGTTCAATTGCTTTGCGGTACGAACAACAGAGTGGGGATTATTTGGATCGGTGCCCGATCTGAACTCGGAGAGATTGTCCTCGCCATCGCGATCGGCATCACCACTTTGGCCCCCCAGCGCGGGGTTGTTGATTTGATGCAAAGACAAACGGGCTGCCTCCCAACTGGTGAAGTTAACTTGCGGCGCGATGCCAACCCGCGCGACGAACGGATCAGGATTTCCCGTACGCGTGTCGATCCAAACCGGGACAGCCGGCACATTCGCATTCGTCGGTTGAGCAACTCCTTGATAATCTCCCAGCATGTAACCCGCAGATGTGAGCGGCGCCAGACTGGCGTCGGTTGAGACGGAAGTGAGCCTGATGTTCGGCTGCCATGTTGCACCACCGTCGAAAGATTGCGCCAGATAAAGATCGACCAGCGTAGTGG
>JBAQJG010000522.1:0-2047 GCA_049300145.1 Chthoniobacterales bacterium
GAGTGACACGCTGCTCGAGAGCCAGTTGTTCGGGCACGAGCGCGGCGCATTCACTGGCGCTCAACAAAGTGTCAAAGGAAAATTCGAGCTCGCTGACGACGGCACTCTTTTTCTCGACGAGGTTTCAGAGATGAGTCCCCTGGCTCAGGTGAAAATCCTGCGCGTACTGGAATATGGCGAATTCGAGCGACTGGGCTCTGAACGAATGTTGCGATCGAAGGCGCGGATTATCTGCGCGTCGAACTGTTCGTTGCGTGAAAGAGTGCGCCAGGGAAAATTTCGCGAAGACCTTTATCAACGGCTAAACGGCCTCACCCTGCTCATCCCACCGTTGCGGCAACGGCTTCAGGAATTACCGGCGCTCATCGCCGCTCAGTTGAAAGCGGCCGCGATCAAGGAAGGCAAGAACATTACTGCCATCCACCCGGAGGCAATGGAAAAACTCATTCATCATTCCTGGCCTGGAAATTTGCGCGAGCTAAACCATACCATCCGGACTATGACCTTGTTTTGCAATGTGGATGTCGTGTTGCCAGAGCACGTCGTCTTTCCTCCGGACCTCGAGCCGAATCGTTCGCCATCGGGAAACGACCAGCGAACGGCCCTCATACCTAACAATCAGCACGAGCGATACGACGATGTCGATCTTTCGCTTGCCGCCTCCGTCCAGCGCCACATCCGCTTCGTTTACGATCAGACCAATCGTAACCAACGGCGCACGGCAAAACTGCTCGGCATTTCGCGCGCCAAGCTTGCGCGACATTTGAAAAATGAGGCGCACAATAAGCCCAGCAGTGGTTAAAATGGACCTGACACGGCCTCGAAATCAGACCGTTTGTTTGCCGTCGATCTTACGCGTTGGTAAAATCAGGTTCTCGCAAGCTACATGCATTCAAGGACATACGTCTTATCTTTTAATGGCTTCAAAAAGTGGTGGTATGATTGATGTTAATAGGAGGTCAACGTGAGTTCACCGAAGAACAAAAAAAACGCGGCTGCCGGCGAGACAGCCAGTCAAAGGCAACCGCGCAAGAAAGATAAAATGATCCGCCTCGACGATCTTATTCCAAAGGAAAACGTCCTCGGCGGGCGTCAATTGTTGTTCGGTGCCTCAGAAACCACACAAGCAACAAATAATCCAAAGCAAGGAACCTAATATACGATCTGGCTGCTCGGGAAGGCCGCTGAGAACAAGTAGACGCTTTCGCAAAGGATGACACGGCGGCCTAAAGAAGGACCAGCCGGAGCCGGCAGTCGGATTCGAACCGACGACCTGCTGATTACAAATCAGCTGCTCTACCAACTGAGCTATGCCGGCATTTACGAGGGAAAACCTTCCATTCTGATTCACTTTTTTCGGCCATTGTATCCCCCTTTTGTATCCCTCAGAACAAAAACGGGCACAACGTGCGGATTCCGTTCCGCTGCCGTTGGGCACTCTCCGCATTCCCTCCGAAGAGGCAAGCCCATTCATCAAGCTGGCACGTCTGCGCACCCTGACTGACGGCGGGTGGGCCGCGGGTTGATCTGCTTTGAGTCTTTGCTCCGATCTCGGGGCAATGCGGCCCGAAGAATTTTGAGAGCATGTCCCGGACTGCGCCATGCCCACTACAGAAGAACCGCTTTGGGAAAGCACGACCGTTCAGAACCTCATCCGCTATCGACCGTCGGGCACGTACTTTGCGCGATTCAAAGTCGGCGGAAAGTTGGTCCGTCAGAGTCTTGAGACCGCGGTCTTCTCCGTCGCGAAGCAGAGACTGCCAGATAAAATCCGCGAGTACCGCTCACGCCACGAATCTGTAAAAGCATTTGCTGGCGGCAAGATGAGCGTTGGTGACGCTGTAGAGGTATATCGTGGCAAGGTTCGAGCGAACGCGTCGCTCAAGCCACGCTCGAAAGATTACCGTGAGATGACGCTGGATTTCATTCAACGCTCCTGGCCTTCGCTGTTCGAAACCGATGTGCGTAAAGTAAGCGAACGCGATTGTGAGAACTGGCTCACACGATTCCAGCAGCAGTACGCGCCAACTGTGGTGAACAATAGCAT
>JBAQJG010000523.1:0-8748 GCA_049300145.1 Chthoniobacterales bacterium
AGATAGACCCGATCCATATCGATATAGACATTCGCGAACTCCTCTTCGCCAAAGGTGGGCTTGAAATCGCGGCTCGAGGCCAAGAGCAAATATTTTCCGTCGTCACTGAACCTGACGTTTCCGGCGGCGTACCAATCATCGGTCACCGCCACCGACTTCTTGTTGGCGACGGAATAGAGATAAACTTTCGGGAGATCATTTTCTTCCGGTCGCGAATAAGCAACCCACTGGCTGTCCGGCGACCAATCGTAAGACTCAATCTCGCCGTATTTGTCTTGATCGATTTGCGTGACCGCTTTGGTTCCAACATCGACACAGCGGAGCCGTTGCAACCGGTCGCTCCAGAGCAGTTTCTTGCTGTCGGGCGACCAGACGGCGTGATAATAATAGGTGTCGGCGCCGCTTGTAATCTGTTGCGGCTGGCCTTTGCCATCTTGCGAGCGGACATATAGCTCGTTCTCGCCGGTAGCGTCCGAATTGTAAGCGATCCATTTGCCATCTGGCGACCAGACCGCATCGCGTTCGTGCGCGTTCGAAGTCTTCGTCAGATTGCGCGGCGCCCCATCCTTTGCCGGAACGGAAAAAAGATCGCCGCGCGCGACCACAATCGCTCGTTCACCATCGGGCGCCAGACTTATTGATTCAGTGTGTTTCGAAGCATCGACCAGCGCAGGGCGTCCGGACGCGAAATCTTCCTTGACCTCGATCGGCAGGGGCGTCGCCTGGCCACTGGCCAGATCGTAGCGCCAGATGTAACCCGCCTCTTCGAAGACGATGGAGTCTTTGCCGATCGACGGGAATTTGATGTCGAAATCTTTGAATGTGGTCAGCTGTTTCGTTTGCTTCGACGTGAGATCGACCGAGAAAAGGTTCATTCGGCCATCGCGGTCGGAGGTGAAATAAATGTGATTATCCGGTCCCCACATCGGGCAAATGTCCTGCGCGGGATTATTCGTCAGGTTCTCGGTCGCACCGGTCTTGAAATCGTAAATCCAAACGTCGTCTGCCATTCCGCCGCGATAATGTTTCCAGGTCCGGAATTCGCGAAAAACGCGATTGAACGCCATTTTCGAATCATCGGGCGAGAACGAGACGAACCCGCCGCGCGGCACAGGCAGTTGCTGCGGGAGCTCGGCATCCATTCCCACGGTGAAAAGCTGGCCGATGAAATCGTTGAATGACTTCATACGCGAACGAAAAACAATCAGCGGTTTCGTGTTCTCCCACGTCATGACGATGTTGTTTGGGCCCATTCGGTCCGAAATATCGTCGCGACCCAGGGTGGCCGAAGTCGTCAAACGTTTCGGCACGCCGCCTTCGCCTGGCATTACGTAAACTTCGGTGTTTCCGTCATATTGCGAAGTAAATGCAAGCTGCGTTCCATCGGGCGAGAAGCGCGGAAATGAGGTGTAGCCAGGGCCGCTTGTCAGGCGTCGTGCCAGGCCACCATCTTTGCCGACAGTGTAGAGTTCGCCGGCGTAACAAAATACAATCTGCCGGCCATTAGTTGTCGGAAAACGAAGCAGCCGCGTCGTGTCCGGCAAATTTTGGGCCGGGGCAATGCCGGCCGGAAGGAGAAGAGATGTGATTGAAAATAGCAAAAGCAGAGGACGAGCAAATAAAATACGCATAAAAATCATGACCAAGACATCCAAGCTGCAATTGAATCAGCCGGATGCAACCTCCGGTTCAGGCCGATCGCATCACGCCGAAATAATTCCCGTTGGGCAGCCCCGCTCGGTAAATGTCCTGATACAAATGCGAAAGCATTCGATGGTCGATATTGGATATTGGATGTTTGCAGATCGCCGCGCAGAGGAGCTGATTTTCCGGAAACCCGCCACGCAGGCGCGCGTGCCCCGAAAGCATTCGGGGTTGTACGGCGGCATCGGCCAAAACTTCGAAAAACCCGCAAAATTGTCTTGACGTTTTTTCCAGGAGTCTATAAAAGGCGTGATGTATGGGGACTCAGTCTCAGGGTGTGTATGTACGCTCTTTCCGAATTCTCTCCATTGCTCTGATCATCTTGGTTTCGGTGGCGACATCGGTGCGCGCCGACTCAACCAATGCTTCGCAGCAGTTCGGATCTTCGTTCTCACACTTTGACATTACGGCTCAGGGTGTTGTCACCAGCGATACGGACGGGCGCTTCACCAGTTTGACCGCGGATGATCTGGTTTACAATCCAGCGAATCCGGCTCTGGCTCTGACGAATGTCGCTCCATTCAAATCTACTCTGAATCGGGCTAAAATTGAAGCCCGCGACGAGAATGCTGTGCCGGCCGCTCGCACCGTGGATTCCACTGTGCCTCTGGCGCCTGAACCACCACCGTGGGCGATGATGGCCATGGGCGCGGTCGTGCTCATCGGCGTCCAGCGATTGGTCCGGCGGAAAAAGGCTTAAACTCCCCCGGGAGTCTCGCCGGAGTGCCGGAAGACAGGCTTCCAGCCTGTCGGTTGTGTTGTGACAGGCAAGGCTCCTGACCACAGCTCACCACACAGAATCGATATCATGCGGCGATGACGAATGATGAATGTCTAATGTGACGAAGGAATGATGAAACCCGAACCGCCGCGCTCAATCTGCTGCTAAAGACAGCCGCCCCTACGACGCTCCGATCGCTCTTTCGTTAGTTGGGCATCCGGGCTTCCTTCGGGCTTCGTCATTCGGCCCGCCCTGCCGTAGTCCCGCGACTGCGGGACGAAGGCAGGTGCTTCGCCAATTTCTGCATTCGCCATTCTACCAATTCCTGCTGGTAAATACCCGCGCCAGCCGGTAGATAAAGCGCGGCATGTCTGCGCGTTCGCAACCCGTTTCCGTCGTCACCGGGGGCGCCGGTTTTTTGGGCTCGCATTTGACGGACCGACTTCTGGCGGAAGGTCATCGCGTGATCGCGATCGACAATTTCATCACGGGCAGCGACGCGAACATCGGGCATCTGGCCGGCAATGAGAATTACCGGTTCATCAAGCACAACGTTTCCAATTTTATTTTCCTGCCGGAAGAAAAGATCGATTACGTTTTTCATTTCGCTTCCCCCGCCAGCCCGATCGATTATCTCGAATTGCCGATCCCGACCTTGAAAGTGGGCGCGCTCGGCACGCATAACACGCTCGGTCTGGCCAAGGACAAAAAGGCGTCCTTTATTCTGGCATCGACCTCGGAATGCTACGGCGACCCGCTGGTGCATCCGCAAAAGGAAGATTACTGGGGCAACGTCAACCCGATCGGGCCGCGCGGCGTGTACGATGAGGCGAAGCGTTTCGCCGAGGCGATGACCATGGCCTATCATCGTTATCACCGGATCGACACGAAAATCGTGCGCATCTTCAACACTTACGGGCCGCGAATGCGCCTCCGCGACGGGCGGGTCGTGCCGGCGTTTATCGGGCAAGCGCTAAGCGGAAAGCCGCTCACGGTTTTCGGCGACGGCTCGCAGACGCGCTCGTTTTGTTACGTCTCCGATTTGATCGACGGCATTTTCAAACTGGCGATGAGCGATTTTCACGAGCCGGTCAACCTGGGCAATCCGCGCGAGATGACGATCACACAATTCGCCGATGAGATCATTCGCATCACTGGGGCAAAAACGACCATCGAATATAAACCGTTGCCGGTGGACGATCCGAAAGTGCGCCAGCCGGACATCTCACGCGCGAAAAAAATTCTCGGCTGGGAACCGAAAGTCCAGTTCGACGAAGGAATCAAAAAGACGATCGAATATTTTCGGGAATCGTTGGCTTCGCTACGTTAAAGCGTTAAAGCGTTGAAGTGTCAAACCGAAAGCGGACGAGTCTGGCATGACGCCCCTGAAAAAGATTCCTGCCCGGGAACCGCGCGGGCGAATTCAAAAAGGGAACCATGGAAAAGACCGAATATTTTGAGAAACCGTTAAGACATCGAAGGGTTGAATCGTCGAACGGTGAGGACCCTCTGCAAGATTTCACTGGCGTTTGCGGCTTTTCGGCTGTGAATTCTCTTATGATTAAGCGCGCACTTCTTGTCGTCGGCTTTCTCGCTCTTTGCTTTCCCCTGGCGGCGCAGACGCCTTCGCTGGACGCCTCTTCCGCGTTTGCCTTCTATCGGCCGGAAATTTTCAGCACGGTGGATAGTTTAGCTTTAATTGATCGCCTTCCTATCCTGAACTTTTTGGACGGAACGCGGTTGCCGGTTTCGAGCGAGATGGGCCGGATGGGAACGGCGCCTGTCGAGTTCCCTTCAATCACATATATGAGCCTCGCATACGTGAGCGCCGCGAAAGGGCGGAACGGAAATGCTGCTCAGGTATCCGGAAAGGATGGAAAGGATTCGTCCGCCGAAGTGATGAGCGCGGCGTCGAATTCGTATTATTACGGCGGGGAAGTGGGCTTTATGTACGGGCATTCGAGCGGCAAATTCGGTGGCGACGAGTTTGGCACCTATATCGACGGCGTGGTCGGCAACGACAAATTCCAGATCAACGCCGGCGCGTCTTACGAAGAGTGGAACGGGCGGTTTCCACGCCGGATTCGTTAATTGCTCCAAAGCGATTAAAGGGTGAGACGGGTCTCTCGCGCGGTGACGGACTTCCCGTCCGACAGACCAAACAATTAATCTGCTCCGACCTGCCGAGAAGCTTAAGCCTTTACCATTTTGCGCACCCGGTACGAGCGTAAGCGGATGGGTAGGACATAGCCTATTATTTCTATAAGGTAGAAACCTACAAATAATGCTTGCCTGAGCTTTAGTGGTCTCGCAAGATCGCAAGCGATGCACGTTCGTTCGCTAACGCCCAGGATGACCGCGCGGTTAGCTGATTTTGTGACGCACGTACAGCCCCGTACGGAAACGAGAACGTTCATTTTGATTTGTGTAATCGTTTTGTTGCCGTACGCCGCCGACGCGCAAACGCGCGGCGCGAGCGATTTCCAGATCACGAAAATCACGAAGAGTTTAATTTCGGCGCCGCAGTTTACCTACACAGGCGCGGAACAGTATCAGGCCAACCAGCGTGATCGTTGGTTGGAGGTGGAAGTAGAATTTTCCGCCGCACCGGAATTCACCAATGAGCTAACGTTCAAATATTACATCCTCTTCAATGGCAAACTGCTCACCGGCGAAGTAAGCCACACGAACATCGCGGCAGGCACGAGCAACCGTTCGGTCATGTACGTCTCGCCGCGCACGCTGGCCCGATTCGGCGGCAATCGTCCGGTCACCGCAAGCTCATTTCAAAACATCGCGGTGCAAATCGAGCAGCAAGGCGTGGTCAAAGATGAATTGAGTCTCGTGCGCGCACCCGCGCAATGGTTCGCGACGATGCCACAGGTTTCCGGATTCGTGGTGAACAAGGACCAAACGCCGTTTGCGCCGCTTTACTGGGGCCGCTACGAGCAAATCAAAGGGCCGACTCGCTAATTGTCGATCTAATGGCCGCCGCGACGCGCATTATCAGCCTCAACCTCGGCTCGCAAAGCATAGAACTTGCGGAGTTTCACACTCGGCCACATGACGGGTTGACCTTGTCCGGCTACCATTTCAGAGAAGTTCTTGACGATCCAACGGGCGAGGGGATGCAACGCCCACAGATTGTAGCCGCGTTGCGCGAGATGTTGGACGAACTGCAAATTAAGAGCGGAAACGTCAACTACGCGATCGCCGAACAATCGGTTTTCGCACGGTTTGTGAAATTGCCGGCGGTAGTGGAGGAAAAGATCGAAAGAATCATTTCGTTCGAAGCGCAGCAGAATGTTCCGTTTCCGATCGACGAAGTGGTGTGGGATTATCAACTCGTCGGTGGCGGCACCCAGGAGCAGATCCAGGTTGTACTCGTCGCGATCAAAGCCGACCTGCTCGACGAGATCAACGGCGCTGTCGAAGAAACCGGTCTTCGCACGTCGATTGTCGATGTCGCGACGATGGCGCTCTACAATGCGTCTCGTTATAACTACAGCGGTCTCACCGGGTGTTCGTTGCTGGTCGATATCGGGGCGCGCACGACTAATCTGCTTTTCATCGAGCCGGAAAGAATTTTCTCGCGCAGTATTCCAATCGGTGGCGGCTCGATCACGTCAGCCATTGCCAAGGAGTTCAACGAACCCTTCACTGCAGCTGAGTTTCGCAAGAAGCGCGACGGCTTTGTCAGCCTTGGCGGCGCTTGTCCCGAGCCGGTGGACGTTGATGTTGCACGCGTTTCAAAAATCATACGCGGCACCATGACGCGCCTGCACGCGGAGTTAATGCGCTCGATCAGCCATTATCGCGCCCAACAATGTGGCAATTTGCCAGAGCGCGTTTTTCTCTCCGGGGGAACCGCGGGCACGCCCTATCTATGTGAGTTTTTACAGGAGAAATTGCAATTGCCAATCGAGGTTTTTAATCCGCTGCGCAATGTCGTTGTTGCTGACTCGGCAGGCGTCGATGAAATTACGCGGTCGGCGCATCTGCTAGGGGAACCGGTGGGCCTGGCACTTCGAACGGCGGGCGATTGCCCGATGGAGTTGAATCTACGCCCCGCAAATGTGGTGCGCCGGCAGGAACTCGAAAAGCGACGGCCGTTTTTCATCATGGCGGCGGCTTGTTTCATTCTCGCGCTGCTCGGCTGGGGCGCGTACTACCTGCGCGCCACGTACGTCATCCGGTACGCCACCGATCAGCTTCAGCAAAAGATCGACATCATGCGCGCGGTGGAAGCGCAGCTCGACAAGTTGCGTAAACAGACAAATTCACTCGACAGCATTGCGACGCCGCTCATCGCCGCAATCAATGACCGCAGCTTTTGGCCGGAGATTCTCGACGACCTAAACGTTCGTCTGCCGAAAGAAGACATTTGGATTACGGAGCTGGTTCCCATGTCGGGTGGGAAGCCGATTGGCATGGATGAAAAGCGCATCGCGCAAATCACACCGAGTCCGACACCGGCAGGTCTGGTTGCCGCTGCAAGATCGGCAAGAAAAGCGGACTCGATCGGCCCGGTGATCGACGGAATTTTAGTGCGCGGCCTCTATTTGTTTAGTCCCAAGCAAGAGGAAGTGGTCGTCGATTATTTTCGCAATCTGGTGGGTTCGCGTTTCTTTTCGATCGATCCAAACAACCAGGCGCGCGTGATCAAACCGACCACGCCGAACGACACGGAGTGGGCGTTTCCCTATGAGCTTCATCTTGATCTTCGCAAGCCGGTGCAATTGCCATGAATTGGTTTCAGCAAAATCGATGGCTCGGGATGTTTTTGATCGTGTTTGGAATCTGTACGTTGTTCGCGCTGTTTTTTCTTTTCAGGGCGAAGAGTGGTTTCGAGGAAGCTTCCGCGCGTTTCAACGATGCTACGGTCGAGCGCGGCCATCTTGAGCGCGTCGATCCATTTCCAACTGATGCCAATTACCGGAAAATGAAAGTTCATCTCAAGAACTACGGCACGGGGCTCGACAAATTTAAGGAGGAATTAAAAACGCACGTGCTTCCCATCGCTTCGCTTGCGCCTAACGAATTTCAATCGCGTTTGCGACAGGCGACGCTTGCGACCTCCGACAAGGCGCGCGCGAACAAAGTGAAATTGCCCGACAATTTTCATCTCGGCTTTGATGAATTCACCGCTGCGTTGCCTGACACCGTGGCCGCTCCGTTGCTCGGCCAACAACTCGCGCAGGCGGAGTTGCTCGTGAATATTTTGACCGACGCGCGGGTCGATAGTGTGACCGCTTTTCGTCGCAAGGCGTTGACCGACCAACACGGCACTGCGACCGCGGCGACACCGGCTACCGCACGCGGTCGAAAACCTGCTGCGGCCGGTGTGACCGAGCCGAAATTGGTCGAGCGTGGGATTGTCGACCTTACATTCATGGCGTCACCGTCTGTCGCGCGAAAAGTGTTGAATCAAATCGCGAGCTCGAATCAGCAGTTCTATATCATTCGAACTCTGCACGTGCGGAATGAACAGGAGAAAGGTCCGCGGCGCGAATCGACCGAGGCGGACGCGTCAACGGCAGCTTTAACACCGACACCGAGTGGCGCGATCAAATTCATCGTCGGCAACGAGCACATCGAACTGTCGGCCAGGATCGAGATGATTCGATTGACGTTTTAAGAATGAAAAGCGGGCAAATTGAAGGTGGATCGAGCAGTCCCTTGCTCGATGCTAAAATTAATGCGCCTTTGGCGCCAAATTTAGCATCGCCCGGCGGAGCGGCCGATCCACCCATCGCTCGAGATGCATTCGTTCCTCGAACAATTTGGTCGCGCGAGCGTTTTGAAAATAAAATTCGTTCGATAAGTGAAGGCAGGGCGCGCTCGCCGAGCGCGCCACGAGGGACGGCCCGGCGGTCCGTCCCCAGAATGAAGATCGACATCTAAATCTAAATATGGACTGGGTTCGTGCGCATTACGATCGAGTGTTGGTGATTGCGGCAACGCTGTTGCTGTCCTTTAGTGCGCTCTCGGTCTTGCGGAACGCGATGAGCTTCGGCAAGCACTTCGCCGCGCAGGGAAGCGCTCCGCCGCCCAAACCGGCGAAGCCGCCGGCCAGAGCACTCGAGCTGGAAGCGGCAGGAAAAAATTTGGAGCAGCCTGCGTTATGGACATTCAGCGCTCGCTCCGGACTTTTCGTTCCGGAGAAGCATTTTATCGGCCCCAACGGTCTGCCGGCAACGTTCAAAACGGCGGAGGTGCATCCGCCTGTGCCGAACGAATGGTTGGAACAATTCGGTTTGCCCATCGCCGATGCCGACGTCCTGACTCAGGATCCCGACGGCGACGCGTTTACCAATCTGGAT